>JAISAV010000142.1 GCA_031266545.1 Odoribacteraceae bacterium
AGAGATACCCCACGCGGCCGGGTACCGCAAGATGGACTTCTCGTCCAACTGTCACCACGTCCTCGAGTTTTCCCTCGACGACCTGGGCAAGCAGGCGGGTTTCTACGCCCGCTACGTCAACGCCCACGGCAAGGAGGGGCCAATGAGCGCGGTGGAGACGGTGGTGATCGGCTGACGCTTCGCGGCTGGCGCTTCGCGTCAGCCGCCAATTATGAATTATGAATTATGAATTATGAGGGGCGGAAGCCGCCAATTAGTGGTTAACGGCATTGGACGCATCCCGCGTCGTTCACCGGGCCAGCGTAACGGCCATTAGCCCGATGACGACGTCGTTGGCGCTGGCGGATACCTCGAGGCGGTCGAGTTCTTTGGTCGGATCCAGCGGGAGATCGAGGATCATGGCGGCGCCGCCGTCGAGGTCGCGTTGGTCGAGGGATTTGCGCGTGATGAGGGGGTCGAGGTCGCGGGCAACGAGACCGCTCTTTAGGAGCACGCGGTAGGGACGCGCCTGCCGCATGGCGAACGCGTAACCGTCCGTGTAATAGTCCCGCTCGATGGGCGCCCACGTCTCCGGGTTGCGCAGGGAGAGGGTGGCCGTCGTGCCGTCCTTGTAGTGGACGGTGACGGCGCCGTTCTCGAACTGGCTTTGCATGTGGTTGGTCGTGCCGGCCATCAGGAAATAGGCGTGCGAGGAGCGGCCCGCGAGCGGGATAGCGATACATTCCGGGTAATTATCCCATAGCGAGACGAACGCGATGTTCGGTCGTTCGGGATCCCGCGGGGTGATAAACGGTAGCCCGAAGGGGGTCGTGAACAGGTCGCCGGTGGCCTTCTCCCGTAACCCGGAGTCGTCGATATGGGCGGTGATCTGCGGGTGGCACCACTCGCCGATCCCTTGCGCGGGGAGTTGCAAGGTGGTGTAGGGGGAGCGCGGCGACAGGTATTTATTCTTGCCGAAGATTCGCGTGATTTGCTCGTTAAGATAGGGGGCGATCTCCACCGGCGTCAGCGCGGCGGGCAGCGCGGGGATCTCCCAGTTCACGACGGGGGCCTCGTAGCGTTTGCCGCTGAAGTGCACCTGCACGACGTTCGTTCCCTTGACGGCGTCCGCGGCGGGGAGTTGCAGGAGTCCCGTCGTGCTCTTCGGGGCGATGTTTAGCGCCATCTCGCGGGCGCCCTCGCCGGGGTTGATGACGAGTTTTCCCTTCAGCGGGCGTTCCGAGTTGTTGCGGACGTGCAGGTCGAGCGAACGGGGGGATTCGTTGGCGCCGGGGATGATCTCGACGGCGCGGTCGAGGTGGACGTGCAGGGGTTGCCACCAGGTGCTCTCGCCGTGACGGAGGCGCGCGAAGAGCGTCTTCTCGCCGGGCGATCCCTGGAGGCGCAATTGCACGTGCGAGTCGCTAATTTCCAGATCCTCGACGATGCGTTGCGGGTCATGAATCTCCATGACGTCGTGGCTCATGCCGATCACGTTTAGCTCGTTGATCGCGGCGATGATCTCGGGCGTCGTCTCGCGGGGCGCCGACCCGCTCCACGCCACCTCTAATCGCGTTTCTTCGCCAGCGGGCAGGGAGACGAGGAGCGTTGGCCTGCCAACGGCCCCCGGGTTCGTGCGGTACGTTGTCGGCTGGCCGTTGACCGTGATCTTCTCGACCCGCTCGCCCTCGACCGGGATTTCCAGCGTGGTTTCTACCGGGCGCGCCACGCGCGCGGCGACCGTGTAAGTGGCGCAACCCTCCTGCCGGGCGTAGGCGAAGTCGAGGTAGGGGAGGTGGATGGACGCGTGTTCCCATGCCGCGGGAAATCCCGGGCGGATCGTCAGTCGCCCGTTCATCAGGTCGGGGGAGATGCCGTACAGTCCCTCCACCACGGCCCGCGCGGCCATGCCGGCGGGGTCGGCGAAGTCGCGGTAGGTCTCCCCGCGGGCGGCGTCGTAGAAGGAGATTTGCCCGATGTTCCCCGGGCTTGAGCCGCAGTACATGGCGTCGAGGATCGTCGACTTCCAGAGCGTGAAAGCCTCGGCCGGGCGACCTCCTTGCCAGTAGGCGAGGGCGGTGTGCATCAGTTCGGCGAAGGCGACGTTGTTCACCGACCAAGAGTAGGGCATCCAGTTGGTGGTCGAGAGCAGGTGGTAGCCCTCGTCAAGCCCGTCGGCGACCAGCGGGATCCGCGGGATTCGCGTGTCGACGTATCGCAACGCCTGGTACGCTTGAAAGGGATCCGGCAGGCGGGCGTCGATGGCGTGGTAGACCGTCCAGAGGCCGGCGGCGGCGTGCACGCGTCGCTTGCCGAGGCGGTCGACGTACTCGCCCCATTGTCCTTCGCCGGGGAGCCACAGTTCCCGCTCGATGGCCTCGCGGATCTTGCTCGCCTCTTGGCGGTAGGGGCGCGGGTCTTTCCCGATCTTCTCCGCGAGGGCGGCGGCGCTGGCGTTGGCCCTGTAGTTATAGGCGCTCGAGTGCGTGACCCCGCCGCCGTTGTACATCAGGCCATCGCTGGCCCAGATGCAGGCGTACGCGTCGTAGAGGCCGTCGTCGTCGGGGTCGAACACCCGCTTTTCCCACGCGAGGTGACGTTCCAGCGCGGGCCACATACGCGTCAGGAAACCCGTGTCGCCCGTCCACTCGAAATGGTTCAGCAGTTGGTCGATAAAGACGAGGTTCATGTCATAATGGTGCGGGCGGAAGTGGCCGCCCGGCTCGCGGCAGATATAGCCGCTGGTGAACATGGCCGTCCCCAGCCGTTCCAGCGAGCGGGTGAGGTTGAGGGCCGTGTCCGCCGTCACCGGCCCCGACGCGGGGGTGGTGAGTTGCGAGAGCGCGTAGGAGGAGAAATGCGCGCGGGCGCGGTCATGCCACCCCAGCACGTCGGCCACGTAGGCGCCGCGCCAGCCGTTGAGGCGCATCCGCCAACTGATCGCCCCGTGCAGGTATGACGGGTGCTCGTAGATGGCGTCGCCCACCGTGCTGATCACGCCGCCGAGCGTGTTCAGGTAGGGGTCGGGGGTGTGGATGACGAGCCGTCCGGCCAGTTCTTCCCGCTTCTGTTCGGCCTCCGCGTGGAGGTGCGGTAGCGCGTCGGCGGAGAATAGCGCCTCCCGCGGGCGGTAGAGGCAGAAGAAGAGCGGGGCCTCCTCCGTCGCGGGGCCTGTCGCGACGACGACCGGCCGGGCCGGGTTGTCCGTCGTGGCGCCCGTTTCCTTGAACGTGGCGGCCTCTGCCAGGGCCAGCGAGGCGCCCCGGGGAAAGACGCCGGCCCACGCGCCGGGGGGCACGGCGCCCTCCTCGCCCGTCCACCGTTGTAGCATCGCCCGCGCCTCGTCGGCGGGGAGCTTGTCGTGGCCGATGATCAGGCGGAAGGCGTCGGGTTGCAGGGCGTAATAGTTATACCGGCATCGCTCCGGCTTGAGGGTGAACGCGTCGGGAGGGTCGGCGTTCAGGTCGCCCGATCGAGAGAATTTCGCGTTGGAGGCGCCGCCGTAGAGGACTACCCAACGGAGACCCCGCGGCGTGCCGCTGAAATCCCCGCGGGTGATCATCCCCTCCTCCCCGGCGAGGGCGAGCGTCGTGAGGCGCACCATCCCGTCGCCCAGCATCGGGTCGCTGATCTCGTGGATCATGGCCCCGGGGCGGTAGCGGGCCACCACCCGTCGCGCCGCGTCTAACCAGAGGGTACGCCGCCCGTCGGTGACGCCCACCTGGCAGTTGCCCCCCATGCCGGGGAGGTAGAACGCGAACTCGGGCAGGTCGCCCGTCTCGACGCGGAAGGCGGTGTTCGTGCCGTAGAGCGCCCGGTTGAATTTTATCTTGCCGTTCTCGATGATGAACTCGTCGCCCGCGGGGTGGTAACGTAGCGCATGCGCCTTGCCGTGCCATGCAGGACGGTTTCCCTGTGGTTGCCCGCTACACGCGCCGCCGAGGGCGATCGAGAGGAGCAAGATAAAAAGCGGTTTCATGGTTTGACGAGGCTGTTCAAGTACATTTCGATATTCGAGTAGATGTCGCTCACGATGTAGCCGTTGGCGTCGCCCGGGTCGGCGGGATTCAGCCCGTGGATCTCTTCCCACTCGTCGGGCATGCCGTCGCGGTCGGTATCTTTTTTCGGCTCGCCGCCGCGGATGTTGCCGGGGCCTTTCGCGGGAAGTTCTTTCTCGCTACGGATCAGCTTGCCCTTCTTGCCGTACGAGAGCAACTCGTCGATGACGTACTGGTCGATCTCGTCGCGCGCGGGGAAGGTGCAGCCGACATGCTTGACGATCCACTCCAATGCCCCCGCGGCGCTCGTCTCCGGGATGGGCGGGAAGTCGAACGGGCGGTCGGACCACTTGACGACACCGTACTCCTCGCGCCCGATCGCGCGCCCGTCAAGCGTCCCGTCGCGGTTCTCGTCGAGGTAATTGTCCCGCGCGTAGAGGGCGAAGTTCTCGTTCCCGCGCGTGAAGGCCTTGGAGCGCGTGTCGGGGCCGGTGATAAAGTAGTTGTTCGTGATGTTGGCGAAGGATTTGAAGGCCGACCCGCCGAGGATGTAGGCGCCGACGCTCCAATTGTAGACGACGTTGTTCACGAACTGGTTGAATCCTTTCACCTTGTTGTTGCGCGAGCGGTTGTCGGCGTAGAGGTTGCGGTAGAGCGTGATGCCGCCGTCGGACTGGATGAGGCCGCCCATCGAGTGATCCATCAGTCCCTGGGAGATGATGCTGTTCTGCACGGTGATGTCCGAGGGGCCGCCGACCACTTTCATGGAGCTGATGGAGAAATTCTCGTCCTTGCCCCAGGAGATGGAGACGTGATCGAAGATCATGCGGTGGCCCTCGGCGACGACGACGGCGTCGCTCCCGTTTTTCCCGTTCTCGCCCATGCGGAAGCGGATGTAGCGGCAGATCGTGTTGCTCGCCTTGCTAAAGGAGATGCGCTCGCCGTAGATGGTGATGCCGTCGCCCGGCGCCGTCTGCCCGGCGATCGTGAGGTTCGGGGAGATGACGATAGGACTGTTGATACGGATCACGCCGCCGACCTCGAAGACGACCGTGCGATAGGGTTGACTGACGGCGTCGCGGAAGGATCCCGGCCCCTCGTCGTTGAGGTTCGTGACGATGTAAACCTTGCCGTTTCGACCGCCGGACGTGTACTTTCCAAAACCCTCCGCGCCGGGGAATGCGAGGGGTTGTGCGTTGCCGACAAGGGCCAGCGCCGCGAACAGGATAATAAAGGTGACTTGTTTCATAAAACGCGTGTTTAATAATTAAATTTTACCTCCCGAAAGTAGGTAATCCACGCGTAATACCTTGTCAAGTTTTTGATAGAAATAACGTAGCTTTTGGTAGTTTCTGTTTTTACCAATAGCAACTTGCTGCCGGAGGGCATCCGGTGGTCAGCGCGTGACGATGATCACTTGCACGGAAGGGAGGCCCAGCAAGGCTCGTTCCAAGTCGGTGGCGGGCCGGATCTGGATGATGTCGGCGGGGTTGACGCGGAAGTCGCGCGCGAGGTGGTTATTGATCACGAGGGCGGGTTCGGCGAGGCGTTCCACGTTGCACGTGTAGTCTTGGTTCTCGTGCCTGTAGCGCAGGATGCCGCCGGAGAAGCTGGTGAATTGCCCCACCTTTTGAAGCGTGTTGACGAGCACGTACGCTTTCCCGGGGGCGTCCGGGGCGTCGAGCATCTCCACGTTGGCGATCTCGTCGGGGAG
>JAISAV010000151.1 GCA_031266545.1 Odoribacteraceae bacterium
CGTTGTATCAAATGAAATAATCGACCAATCTATTAACATGTAATCATTTGCAATATTTATAGTCGCCTCGTGTTTTTTTTATTGCAAATTTTTTGTATATTGCGCATCTTTACTATGAATATATTGTATTATATTTGCGGTGAAATTACGAATAATTTAAGAAACGGCGAACTATGACAACTATCAGATCATCCGATACATACAACAAGCTCTTTATTGCAAGGTGCTTGTATTCAATTATTCTTAACCCTAAAAAATTTGCCTATGAAACATGACACTTGATCTATCACAAGGGCTCCTTACGAGGTAGCCACCGGTCGTGTTGCCGGGATTTTACTATCATTAATCAGTAATACACAACAACCTATTACATATGAAACGATTATTATTCTTAAAACCAAGATTGGATTTTAGCCAAATGAAACCATTGACAATGCTTCGCAAGGCTGTTCCCGCACTCGTTTTCCTGTTCGCGTCCATGCTCCCGGGCCTGAACGCTAACGCTCAAAACGGGTCGAGGATCAGCGGAAAAGTCACGGACGCCACGGACGGCCTCCCCATACCGGGAGTCACCATCCTCGTGGTCGGACAGGGCAAGGGAGTGATCACCGACCGGGAGGGGAGATACGAGATTTTCAACATCCCCGCCGACGCCTCCCTGCAGTTCTCTTCCGTGGGAAAAATCACGCAAACGATCCCCGTCGCGGGGAAGACGGTCATTGACGTCGCGCTGGTAGATCAAATTACCATGCTGGAAGACGTGACCGTGGTGGGGTACGGCACGCAGAAGAAGGATAACGTGATCAGCGCCATGGACAACATCAAGGTAGAGGAGTTGAAACTGCCCATACGGACGATCAGTGCCTCGCTGGCCGGCCGGTTGGCGGGCGTCATGGCCGTGCAGAGTTCGGGAGAGCCGGGCTACGACGGCGCGACCTTCTGGATCCGCGGCATCAACACCTTCTCCGGTTCTGCCACGCCGCTCGTGCTCATTGACGGGGTAGAGCGCACGATGGACAACATCGATACCGAGGACATCGCCGACTTTGCCATCCTGAAAGACGCTTCCGCCACCGCCCTCTACGGGGTGCGCGGTGCTAACGGCGTCGTCCTGATCACCACCAAGCGGGGGCAAGCCGGGAAACCGAAGGTAAACCTACGCGTCGAGCAAGCCTTTAGCTCACCGGTAGCCATGCCGGAGTTTGTCGGCGGCGTGGAGTTCATGGAATTAGTCAACGAGGCGCGGCGCAACGATGGGCAGGGCATCGTCTACTCGCAACAAAAGATCGAGAACACGCGCAACAAGGTTGACCCTTACTACTACCCGGACGTCAACTGGACGAAGGAGATGATTCGCTACAACTCCCCGACCCAGAAGGTCTCCCTGAACATCTCGGGCGGTAGCGAGAAGATGAGGTATTACGTGAACGCCGGCTTCCTGAACCAGAACGGCATGTTCAAGAACTTCAAGTACTACTCCTTCAACAACAACATCAACGTGAAGCGCTACAACTTCCGGACGAACGTCGACATGGACGTGACCAACACCACCACAGTGGGGGTCAACCTCGCGGCCAGGCTGGAGGATAGGAACTACCCGGGCAGGGGCACCAGCGACATCTTCTCGGACATGCGCATGCGCTCTCCGGTGCTCTACCCGCTGGTATTTCCGGACGCGAGCAAGATCCCCGGCGAGCCTTACGGACAGAGCCGTAACCCTTACCAAGAGCTGGCACACTCCGGTTACACGAGCGAACACCACACCACCGTGCAGTCGAATATCGAGATCAAGCAAGACCTCAAGTTCCTCACCGAGGGGCTAAACCTCAAACTGATGTTCTCGTTCGACTCCTATACCAAGGCACGGATACAACGCACGATACAGCCGAGGCCCTATATGATCGTTCCGTGGGGATACGACGCGCAGGGGAACCCGGTACTGATCAATGACGAGGGCGAGTACAACTACGTGGATCAAGAGCCGGCCAGTACCACTTATCACACCTACCTGAAGCGCGAATCGGATCGCCCGGAGACAGACCGGACGGTCTACCTCGAGGGGCAGTTAAACTACAGCCGCGTGTTCGGTCTCCACAACGTGGGCGCCATGTTGCTCTACAACCAGAACGACTACCTCAAGCCCAGCGACGAGAACATTTACAACTCCGTGCCCAAGCGCTACCAGGGTCTCACGGGACGCACCACCTATGCCTACAACAACCGCTACTTCTTCGAGTTTAACTTCGGTTACAATGGTTCGGAGAACTTCGCATCGGGAAAGCGTTACGGCTTCTTCCCCGCGGTGGCCGTCGGGTGGGTTCCCTCGGAGGAATCCTTCTTCGATTTCGCCAAGCCGGCTATCGAGTACTTGAAACTCAGGTTCTCGCATGGGCAGGTGGGTAACGACCAAATCGGTTCCGTCGCCGGCGTGAGCCGCTTCGCGTACCTCACTCGCGTGCAGGAGACCGACTCGAACGTTGGTTTCGGTACTAACAACGGGTTTGGCTACGGTTCAGGGAAAGGAATTTCGATTACCTACTACGGCAGTCCCGACGCCACGTGGGAGACCGCCACGAAAACCGACCTCGGTATCGACCTCCGCTTCCTGAACGGGTGGCGCCTGCAAGCCGACGTCTTCTACGAGAAGCGGGAGAATATCTGGACCGCCCTCCAGAACATCCCCAGTATGTTCGGAACGGTCGAGGTGAGTGGGGTACCTGCCATCGGCGGCAACATGGGCGAAATGGAGAACAAGGGTCTCGATGGGTTCCTCGAGTACGACCGCCGCTTGAACGACGATTGGAGGGTGAACGTGAAGGGCACTTTCTCCTACGCACGCAACAAGGTACTGAAAAACGCCGAGGCCAAACCCGTCTGGGATTATCAGGACAAAGTGGGTCGGAGGCACAACCTGCAACTCGGGTATATCGCCGAACGACTCTTTATCGATGAGTTCGACGTCAAGAACAGCCCCGACCAGTCCTATCTGGGCGGCACTTCCAAGCCCGGTGACATCAAGTATCGCGACTTCAACGAGGACGGCGTGATCGACAACTTTGACCAAGTATTCCAGGGGCACCCCACCGTCCCGGAGATTACTTACGGTATTGGTGCCGGTGCCACCTACAAGAATTTCGACCTTTACCTCTTGTTCCAAGGCGCAAGCAACGTCTCGTTCTACGCCAAGCCCAAGGCTTTTGACGACACCAACAGGGGGAACGTCTACACCTACATCCGCGACAATCGCTGGACAGAGGAGACGCAAGACATGAACGCCAAGATCCCACGGCCGGCCATCGGCACGCAGAACAAAAACTACGTCAATTCCACCTGGTGGCTGGAAGACGGTAAGTACCTGCGCCTAAAGCAAGCCGAGATAGGTTACACGCTACCCAAGTCGTTAACCAACGAGGTGGGCATCAAGCAAGCGAGGATATACGCCAACGGGGTAAATCTCTTCACCCTCTCGCCCTTCAAACTGTGGGACGCCGAGTCGAAGAACTCCACCGGCATGTATTACCCCATCCAACGCGTCTTCAACTTTGGCCTTGAGGTAAACTTTTAAAACATCGAACACATGAAAAAGATAAAATTATTAATGGTCAGCTTGATCCTGCTGTTTAGCGGGGTCTCGTGCAGCGACTTCCTGGATCAGGTGCCGGACGAGCAACTCTCGAACACGATCCTGTTCCAATCTAAGGACGACGTCGTGAAGGTCTTGACGCAGGTCTACTACTACTGGGAGAATTATTTGGATTTCACCCAATGCATCGGCAACGCGGGGGACGACGTGGATTACAACTGGAACGACTACGGCCCGCACTACAAGGACATCGGTAACTTCGGCCCCGGCACGCCCCGCTGGAACAAGTGGGCGCGCTGGTACGAAGCGATACGCACCAGCCAAACCTTCCTCGCACGCGTGGACGAGTGCCAAGACGCCAAGTTCACCGAGCAGGAGCGCACGTGGTGGAAAGGAGAAGCCGAGTTCTTGCAGGCCTACTACTATTTCCTCCTGTTGCAACAATATGGCCCGGTGCCCCTGATCGACCACGTGTATGAAGGGGCTGACCTGGAATCGGCCATCTTGGCGGGAATCCCGCGGACGCACGCCGACACGCTGGGCGCCTATATCGACAACCTGCTGGTGGCAGCCAGCAGCAAGCTTGACACGGTCTACGCCATCCCCGACCGCTCGGGACGCGGCAACGCGACGGCGGCGTGGTTCCTGCGCTCGCGACTGGCGCTACAGCTCGCCAGCCCCCTCTACAACGGGCAAAAGTCCGTGACAAACGCCTCCAAGAACTACACCGGCATCGTGCCGAGCAATCATGACGACACCAAGTTGTTGAACACCACCTTCGACGCGGAGCGGTGGAAACGGGCGATGGACATCTCGGATCAAGCCATACAGGTCGCCAACAAGGGAGGATACCAGTTGCTGCAACTAACGACCACGACGGGATCACTGGAAGTCTCCGGGTACGGTAACTACAAGCGCATCTTCACCTACCCGCGCGGTGGTGAACCCAGCGTTGAAATGATCTACTTCAAGCAGAACTTCGGGACGTCTAACTACGGTATCACCCACGCGGCGCCCTTGAGCTGGGGAGGCGTGTGGAGCGGGGTATGCCCCACGATCGAACACGTGGAGGAGTACTTTATGGCCAACGGTTTAATGCCGGAGGACGATCCCGACTACCTCGCCATCCCGGACTACAAGACGCTGGAGACCCGGGGAGGATCCTCGCAATCAAAACGATTCCTAAAGAGGGAACCCCGTTTCTACGACAACATCCTCTACCCCAACCGGAACAAGTATTCCGTGCGCTCGGGTGGTACCAACGTCGATCCTAGCGTCATCACCGAGTCGGAAACCCTTAAGTGGTCGGCCGAGACCGACGACAAGAGCTGGTTCCGGCCTTTCCTGACGGGACAAGACGGGTTCCAGGGGAAAGCGGGACGCGACTTCTGCCTCACCGGTATCCTGCTCTGCAAGTGGATCGCTGTTACCTCCACCGGTGCAAATAAGGGCGATTTCGCCACGCCGCACTTCCGCTACACGGAGTTGCTGCTGAACTACGTGGAGGCTGCCATCGAGTACTACGACGCCATCGGCCAGCAAGCGGTGACCCACAACGAGATCTTCGTGCGCTGGGACGCCCTGCGAAATCGCGTCGGTATCCCCGGCGTGCGCGAGGCCTACGCCCGCATCGGCCAGAACAACCTGAGCAACGCCAAGTTGCGCGAGCTGATCCACCGCGAGCGCCGCGTCGAGATGGTTAACGAGGGACACCGCTACTTCGACAACCGCCGCTGGTTAGACGCCGAGCGCGAGGGCGGGGCCAAGCACGGCTTCGACATCTACTCGGACGCCCCCAGCTTCTACGAGGTGGTGACCTTCGAGACCCGCTACTGGGATGACAAGATGTACTTCCAGCCCATCCCGCAAACCGAGATGGACAAGAACAGGGCATTGAGACAAAACCCGGGGTATACTGTTGAATAGATATATTTCACTGTTTAAAACGATAAAAGATGAAAACAATATTACCGATATGCCTGCTTTTCGTGGCGCTCGGCCTGTTCTCCTGCAAGAAGGACGAGGGGAAGGCCACCGACGTGATCACGGCGATCACGCACGTGGCCGACCACGGCGAGATCACTTTCGAGTGGCAACAACCGGTCGACGAGAACTATTTCTACACGGACATCCGCTACACCATCGACGGGGTAGAGTATAGCAAGAAGGTGAGCAAGTACCGCGACTCGACCACCATCGAGGGACTGACGAGCAACGAGGCGATAGACTTTCAATTTTACGCCGTCAGCAACGACGGGAAGTACTCGCCGGTGACCCTTTACCCGGCCGCCCCGCTGACTCCTCCCTTCGCCGACGTGGCCACGAGCGTGGAAATATCCTCCAAGCTCAACGGGGAAGACCTCTTTAACGAGGTAGTCCTCTCCTGGGTCAACGAGACCGGCAAGCGGGTGACCATCGAGGTCGCCTACATCAACAGCGCCGGGCAACTGGCCTCGACCTCGTTCACGGCCACGGCCACGGGGAGCAGCGCGCTGGGAAACCTCGCCGGGGGACCGGGCAGGACCTTTACCGTGGTGGTGAAGGACGCCAAGCTGAACAGCTCCGACGCGCGTAACTTCACCGTGGACGTGCTGAACACCATCCAAATGGATAAATCCGGGTGGAGCTTCCCGGGCTACGACGCGACCTCCCGTTACGAGACCATCGGCTACAGTTCGCAGGCTCTCAACGAGGCAAACACCACCTATCCCAACAACGGGAGCGTGCTGGCCATGCTCGACGGCGCCATCGACTCTTTCTGGCATGCCGCGTGGAGCGCCCCGAACTCCAACTACCCGCACTGGTTTATCATCGACTTCGGCGTCGAGGTTATCATCACCCACGTCGAGATGGCCAGAAGGCAGGGGAACAGTGGCAGCCACAAAGGCTTTCAGGTGCTGACCTGCACGGAGGCCGGGGCGGTGAACCTCGCCGATCCCACGACGTGGAACTGGCAGGATCAGGGAGAATACATCTTCGACCCGAGTATCAACGCCTTGCAACGGTACAGGATAGCCGACAAACCGCGCACCCGTTACATCCAAGTGTACATGGACGCCAAGTTTAAAGGCACTGGCAACTATGCCATGATCTCCGAGTTTAACGCTTTCGCGCTCGACGAGTAAGGACTTTTAAACGCGACCGGGGGACTTCTCAAGGTCTCGCGCCTCGTCATGGCAGGGTTTACCCGTCGCTGCGACGCGCGGGTGCGAGGCCGCCGAGGCAGTTCTCCGGTTTATTTTAATACATCCTCGTTCTATTTGATTTTTTTATTATATTTGCGCAGGTGATTTTATTAAATAATTATCAAAAAAACTTTGTCATGAAACAATTATTCGCTTACGCATGGGTGCTCATCGCCCCCTGCCTCGCGTGCCAAGAAAAGGATGACCTGCTGATCCTCGCCATCGACGGGGAGAGCAGCACCTACCTGTTCAACGCGGAAGGAGGAAACGAGACCGTCAAAATTAGTGCCAACGTCACGTGGGGAGCCTCCGTGGCGACTCCCGGCAACGAGTGGTGTCAAGTTGCCAAGAGAAACAAAAACGAACTTGCCCTGACCGTCAAGCCCAACCTCGACCAGGCCTCCCGGGAGACCACCGTGACCGTCTCGGCAGATAAGACGCAACCCGTCGAGCTGACCGTCCGGCAGGCAGGCTCCGCGCCGGATATCCTGTTCTCCTCGGACACCTGCCGCGTGATGTTCGCCGGGGGCATCGTCCGGGTCGGGGTGGTTGCCAGCGTCGACTACGAGGTGCGGGTCGACCCCGCGTGGATCACCCACCTCGACAAGGAGGAGGACGAGGAACTATTCTCGCTGGAGACAAACAACAGCAGGAACCCCCGGACGGGAAGCGTGCTGTTTCGGCAAGTAGGCGGCGGGGTGGAAAAAACCCTCGCCTTCGTGCAGGCCGGTCGCGACACGATCTACTCGCCCGGCAACGCGAGCGACGTGGCCGGGGATATCAAGCTGCAGGTCAGCTCGAGCACGGCTTCCGAGCATCATGACGGAGAAGGGATAGCGAGGAGCCACGACGGGGATTTCACCACCCTTTATCACTCGTTGTGGCAGAACGTTCAATTCCCCGTGACTCTCACGTACAAGTTCGAGGACGTCAGCCAGATGGACTACATGGTCTACCACCCGCGGTCAGACGGGGGGAGCAACGGCAACTTCAAGGAGTTAAGGGTATCCGTGAAGGCCAACGGGCAACCGGTCTACGCGCCCGTCGGCGGCGTCTTTAACTTTAACGGGTCGGGGTCTGCCTCCACGATCACCTTCTCCCCGCCCCTCTCCAATCCCACGGAGATTAAAATCGAGGTGCTCTCCGGGGAGACTAACCTTGCCAGTTGCGCGGAGATGGAGTTTTACCGCCGGAACGAGACCTCGGACTTCTCCGCTATCTTCACCGACAAAACGTGCTCCGAGCTAAAGCCGGGCGTGACCCTCGAGCAGATTAACGCCATCGACAACGATTTCGTCCGGAACCTCGCCATCTACATGTTCAACGGCGACTACTCGCGCGATTTCAGGGTGCAAGAATACTCGCCCCTGCCGTCTCCCGAGTCCGCCGCGCAGGCCAACAAGACGAGGAAATACAGCCAACTGGACAACGCGACGGGCATCTCCCTGGGCCAGGCCGGGGATATTATCGTCTTCGCGGGCGACCTGCACGGGCAGGCCGTGGCGTTGCGGGTCATGGATTTCAGCAACGGCTACACGGGAAGCAGTTACCCGCTGCTGGAGGGCATGAACAAGATCAAGGTCACGAACAAGGGGCTGGTCTACATCATGTACTACACCAGCGACCCCGCCGCGCAACCGGTCAAGATTCACATCCCCTCCGGGCAGGTCAACGGCTACTTTGACGTCACGAAGCACACCAGCGCCGACTGGCAACGGCTACTCGGGCAGGCGGTGAACCAACAATTCGACGTGCTGGGACGCAAGGCGCACCTGGTCTTCCCCGTCGCGCGGTACAAGTCCCATTGCCCGGACATCATGCCGGTAATCGAGGCTTACGACCAGATCGTCGGGTGGGAACAAGAGTTTATCGGCTTCGAGAAATATGGCCGGACGCCGAAGAATCGCGTGATGCTGCTCGTCTCGTACAACCCGGACACCTTCATGAGCGCCACGGATTATCGCACCAACTACCACGATAACACGCTGTCCGAGCTGCTCAACGCGCAACTCCTCAAGACCTCTTCTGTCTGGGGGCCTGCCCACGAGATCGGGCATATCCACCAGACCGGCCCGGGCATGTCCTGGGTGGGACTCGGCGAGGTGTCGAATAACATCTACTCGCTCTACGTCCAGACCTCTTTCGGGAACACCAGCCGGTTGCTCGCCGAGAAACAGTACCAGCGGGGCTTCAACGACATCATCGTCGCCAAGATACCGTTCGGGGCACTCTCCACTGATCCCTATTTCCAGAGGCTGTCACCATTCTGGCAATTGCAAATGTACGCCGTCGCCATCGGTCGACCCGACTTCTACAAGGATCTCCACGAGCAAGTGCGCGTGAATCCCGACAAGAAGTATGACACGCAAGCCGGTGAGATTCAACTCGATTTCGTGCGCTACGCGTGTGACCTGCTCGAGACCGACCTCACGCATTTCTTCGAGACCTGGGGAATCCTGAAGGAGATCGACCAGGTTGTCGGGGACTATAGCAGCGTCCGGCAAACGATCACGACTGCCCAGATTAATACCATGAAAGCGGAAATCGCCGCACGACCGTACGGGGCGAACAAGGCGCCCGCGGGCCTCCCGTACCTCACGGAGAACACGATCGACGCGCTGATCAATCACCGCGACATCGTGCAGGGCACCTGCTCGAAGAATGGACAAAATGTCTACATGCAAGGCTGGTCTAACGTCATGGCATTCGAGGTGTACAACAACGGGAATGTCGTGTGGGCCACCCCCGATCATAGCTTCACCACTGCCTTCCCGAACGCGACCTTCAAGGCCGTGGCATGGGACGGGACACGCGTGGACGTGCCGTAACCCGGCGCGCGATCGCTTCTTTATAACACGGATGACGCGGATTATCGTGATTTTCACTGATAATCCGCGTCTATCTTTTTAATCCGCACCATCCGCATGCCAACGACTAACTTGGTGTTAAACAAAACCAAGCTTGGTTTCAGGTAAAACCTAACTTGGTTTCGGGTAAAAGCAAGCTTGGTTTTGCCCGAAACCAAGCCTGATATTTACGCCAACTTTATCTTCCCTTCGCCGGTTTCATATCTTTAAAAATTCTAATGGTGAACGAAACGGGGGACAGGCAGCCGCGAGGCCACTCCCCCGCCCTTGATCATGGATCCGGCTACTTATCTTCTCTCTCTCCTATTATCGCGGATCATGCTGACAACCCCGATTATAGCCACAACCAGGACAATAACCAACACGCCTAAGGCGGCGAATACATTAGCACTCATCTTAATTCTTCCTTTATTTGTTGTGTTTGTTTCCCGCGAATATACGCGAATATCTCGAAATGACAAGGATACCACCGACCAGAAAATAACCGCACGCTCGCAATGCAAGCGTGCGGTTTAAAATTCTCGATCGCACGAGAAGATCAGCGCGGGAGTCCGGATTAACGCATTCGTTCCCGGTAAACCACGTCTGCGATCCGGGCGAAACCGGTATACTCGACGCGCTTGGAGACATTGTTCGCGCCGTCCACCGGGTAGAAACCGAGTTTCCCGCCGTTAACATCCGGCGCCGCGTTATCGTAAGAGCCGACGATCAGTTCGAACTG
>JAISAV010000201.1 GCA_031266545.1 Odoribacteraceae bacterium
CTGATGTTGATGCCGCCGCCAAAGGTCACCCCGTAAGAGGTCTTGTTATACTTGTCCGTGCCTGCGTCTATCACCTTGAGCGTGGCGTTGTAGCCGTAAAAGACGCGGGCGACGGGGGCGACCCTCGCTTTCGGCGAAAAGTTAAACGAGGCCCCCGCATTCCAGCCGACGGAAAGGAGATTATAACCCACGCCGGCAAACAACCCCAGGTGTCGGGTTGGCATGATTTCCAGTTTCCCGCCGATACCGCCGTAATCAAACCCCAGTCCCAGCCCCAGGTACTTGTTCGCACGGGAAACTACTTGATCGTCACCCTCCTCCTGCGCGAGCGCGGGAAAGGTCACTGCCGCGACCAGCGCGACCATGAATAGAATCTTTTTCATAAGCAATTTCATTTTAGTTTATTAACTACTCGTTATTATAAATAATTACCACTCGATCCCGACTCCACATGGCACAAAAATACACAAAAATTATCATGCAATGCAAGAAATAAAACAAAAAGCCCCGCTTCCGGGAAAAAATGCCCGCCTGTTACGAGGGAGAAAAACTGTAAAGTGGATCACGCACTATTTCTCAAAATAGAGTACCCGTGTTGAGCTTGCCAGACGGCAATTCCAGCGTATAGTTTTGTTTGACTAAAATGCTGCATGTTAAAAGACAATCTTAAATGCCTGCAAAATTCATGGTGGGAGACTCGCCCACCAATAATCAATGATAATAGTGCCGTGACGTCATGTCCATTACATAAATTCAGTAAATCGCGGGTTTTATGAGTAGCTATAAAATCCTCCATGTTTTCGCTTGTCAGCTCTTCCGTTTTATTTTTAGATCGCATGTTTAACTCTTGCAACAAGTCCGGGATTTTTAAAGATATTTTGCCGTCGGATATTTCGGCTAAATTATCGCCGTATTTTAACCCACTGAAAAGTATCCTGCCATTTTTCTTTTCGTTGTACCAGCGAATATAAGCGATATACGAGGACTCTTGTAAAACATTTTGCCAGATATCGTCTCTTTTATCCTGCAAGCGATATTCCGTGAACATGTTAGATATCACGTCATCAAAACTCAACATAGTCATCTCGATATCGTGGTAATCCGTGAAAAATAAATTCGTGATGGCGAGCTTTTTCTTTTCCAAGTGCGAGAAATCAGCATCTTGAATACCGATCACTTGTTTCGTTTCCTTTACAAGTGCGTTTAAGGCAAGCGCTAATTGTTCTTTCCCTCCATTGACAAACTCGACGCTCGCTTTCGTTTTGTCAAAGAATTTGGGGTATACCCTGCAATCGTCTTCTCCTTCGACCAGTATCCAAACGATTTGACTACCAGCCTTGCTATGTAAAGCGAGTCGGATTTCATCGATCTTATCCGTTGCGTTTGTATTATTCTTTAAACTGAGATCTCGTTCCATGACTAATTTCCCTTTGCCAGCTCAAACAAATCCCGTCCTAAATCCCACCTACCATTGATGATTTGTGGGGAATGGGTCGCGATTAAAAAAGAAATTTGTTTTATCTTGGCTATTTCCTGCAAATCGCTCACGAACGTTTTTTGCCAGATCACGTGCAGCGAGATTTCCGGCTCGTCGATTAAAATCAACGTGCCGGGGTCTGTCTTGAATAATAGCTCGTATAGCAGCACCACCTCTTGTTGCTCGCCCGATGACAAGTCGGCCAGGTTAAGCCGTTCCCCGTTGCTTGACTGGAAGTAAAAACCTTGCGCACCGTCTATCACGATAGACTTGAATGCGAAGCGTTTTTCGTTCAGTATATTTACGAACAACTCGATTTTATAGAGCAGGTCGTCATAAACGCTTACTTTTTTCTCTGAATCTTCGAGATACACGGTTAAAACCCTCGCATCTTTATCATCATATTTCGTAATTACTTGACCGCTCGTGGCAATTCCAAATTGTTGCAATTTGTTTTGTTTGTTGTTCAGGCTCAAAAATCGTTTATTAAACTCGTCTTCCTGCAAGTCTTTCTTGCACTCGATCAAGCGTTGTGGGAATGAATTGTCAAGTTTTTGAGCAAACTGGTATGCCTCTAATTGCTTCTGTTCTATTGCATTTTTCAATTCTTTTGAATACTCTTCGACGGTATTTATAAAGAGAGCATTTGGATCGACGGGTCGACCGGATTCAGGCGCTTGTTTTTTTAATAAGCGCTGTTCTTTAATCAAATAAACATTAGTATTATTCAATGTCTGTAATATCCTTGTGTGTGCTTCTCCTTGCTTTTGAATTAGATTCAAAACTTTATCTGGAATATAATCCATATTTTCGTTTAGAAATTCTCTTAATACGATTTGTTTGCCCGTTCTGTTGTCAAATATGACATTAGAGGATGATATACGGTGAACAGGAATATACTGACTAAGACTTCGCGCTAACTTATTTTCTGCATCTAAATTATAAATAAATGTATCTATTTGGTGGTTTTCGCTATATAATTCAACATGTATCTCTACCATGCTGGACGGAATTTGTACTATTTGTGGTCTTCCATTGATAATTTGCATGAGTTGCCCTTGTTTTCCTTTGCCTACTACTTGTCGGATCACAATTTTTTTATCACCGGCCAAGACAACGGTAATCAGTCCAAAGCGAAGTTTCTGAAAATAGAAAAACCTTTGGTTGAAAAGATTGTAAATGATATTCAAGATGGTCGTTTTCCCGTAACCGTTGGGGCCGGTTAAAATCGTCAGGTCTTCGGCGTTATTCAACTCGATGTTATAATTAAAAAGGCCGAATAACTTGTCTATTTTTACGCTTTGCAATTCCATGTTATTTATTTTTAATCAGCTACAAAATAAAGGCGTGTATAACGCATGCGACAAAAGTACACGAAAATTTTCAATTTACACGTGGGCGGGTAAAAATCTTAAGGCACGCCTTTATCTGCTCGATTACAAGGGTTGTGCGAGAGATTCGAGCCTTTCGCTAACGGGCGGGTGGCGGGTAAAAGGCGCTCGGCCCCGGCCCGGTCAGACGTCTTGGTTTTTTCGCCCCGGACGCATTCTCTTGTGCGAGGGATTTGAGCCTTTCGAGAACGAGCGGCTGCGAGAAAAAAGCCTCCATCTCGGGGACGGAATCGAGCAAGTCTGGTTCTCTGAGCAGCATCCTGCGGGCCAGAGAGTATAACATCATATCCCGGACACCCCCTCGTGGTGCCTTCGCGGATAACCCCGCTATGACAGTGCGAAATGCTGCGTGCGAATCCTCTTGCCTGAATAACGCCTGTATTCCCGGGTCCTCGTCCACGAGTGCGCGCCAACAATCGCTTAAATGGAAAATGAAAGATACACTCCCGAAGTTTTGTTCGTCATACACGTCGAAAATTGCGTCGGTATACATGCACCACTTATTCGCCTTGTCCTCGTAATCATGCAGATGGTTTGCCACCAAGAATTTATAATCGATCATTACCCGTTGTCGCGCACGATCACCCTTGTCGCCATGCCAGGGGAAGGCGTCGATCGTGTCTCGTATCTCCTCGAGGCACTGTTTTATTGCCTGCAAGTACTCTTCTGGTACGGATTTCGGGTCAAACTCGGGTATTTTTAACCCGTGCGAGTAATCCCTCCATCGGTATATCTCGCTGTTCAGTTGCGCCCCGTCTCCGGAAAACGAAACCGCATCGTGCTCCTCTCGCAACAGTTTCACGGCGTCAATGGTGACGAAAATGAATCACCTGGCGAGACGCGAACGCTAATACTCGATGCGCCATACCCACCGATCATGACCTCTTGGGCAAATGCGCACTCGTGCACTGCGTGAAACATCCCACCGGACTCCATCAAGTTTTGCTCGGAGCCGCTATCTTCGCTCAAAGGGTCGAGAAAAGTCACTTGAAGAAAAGCCGTACTTTTCCCGCCGGTACCCGTCAAGTCTCGCCCGAGGCCGCTTTCCTCGCCCGCCGAATCGCGCAAGGTCACTTGAAAAGAGAAAGCGAATTCTTGCACGTTTTCCACCTTCCCGGCGACGACTGTCCGCCGGGACCGCCATTCGTCGCCACCAAGTGCGCACGAACTTAAAAAAACGACGATCATCATCGCCATCGCGAGCATGTTTTTTTTCATCATATCCCTATGTAGTACATATCTACGTTTTTTATCGTTTATGGCGGGTCTTCATTTTGGACAAAGATAGATGATTTTTTTGACTTGCAAGCGGGTGAGGGAGAAGGGGAAAACGAGGGAGGTCGCCCGGGCAACGGGGCGACCTCCACGCGGGCGGGTTGGCGTTGCGCTTTAGAGCGTGGCTTCCGAGACGAGCTGGCCGTCGAAGAGGTTGATGACCCGCCTGGCGTAGCCGGCGTCGTGGTGGCTGTGGGTGACCATGACGATGGTGGTGCCGTCGTTGTTCAGTTCGGTCAGCAGGTTCATCACCTCCTCGCCGTTACGGGAGTCGAGGTTACCGGTCGGCTCGTCGGCGAGGATGAGTTTCGGGCCGGCGACGACGGCGCGGGCGATGGCGACGCGCTGCTGCTGGCCGCCGGAGAGTTGCTGCGGGAAGTGCTTCTCGCGGTGCGTGATTTGCATGCGTTCCATGGCTTGCTCCACCTGCTGTTTTCTCGTGGAGGAGGGGACGCCCATGTAGAGCAGGGGTAGCTCGATGTTCTCGAAGACCGTCAGCTCGTCGATCAGGTTGAAGCTCTGGAAGACGAAGCCGATGACGCCTTTCCGCAGGGCGGTGCGGCGCGATTCGTTGTAGGCACTCACCTCCTCGCCGTTGAGGAAGTATTGCCCGCCGGTGGGGCCGTCCAGCAGGCCGAGGATGTTGAGGAGCGTCGACTTGCCGCAGCCCGATGGGCCCATGATGGCGACAAACTCGCCTTCCTTGATCTCGAGGCTGACCTTGTTCAGCGCCCAGGTTTCGACTTCTTCCGTGCGGAAGACTTTTTGTAATTCGTTCGTTTTAATCATCGTTTTATGTTTTGTTTATTCCAGTATCATGAGGAGTAGCTCGCCCGTCTTGAGGTCCGCGAGCGCGGCGCGGGTCTTGGCCTGTTGCTCGGCGGGGAGGGAGGCGAAACTTGCGTGGTTTGCGAGGGCTTCCAGTCGCGATCTCGTGTATTTCACGTATAGATTCTTCCCGCGCGACTGGACGTTGGCGAACATGAAGGGGAGGCCGTCGGTGACGTCGTTGGGGAGCAGGAGGTTTTCCGGGAAGTCGTCGCCGGGTAGTCGGTAGAGTTTCCCGGTGGCCTTGTCGAGATGGGAATAGAAGAATTTCACGGCGTGCTTCTCCCGGTTGACCGGGATGTCGTAATTCTCGGTGTGGGCGACGAGGACGAAGGGGCCTGTCTCGATCCACGGGCCGGGGAGGAGTTTGCCGGTCTTATCGCCGTAGAGGGCGGTGTAGATGTCCGGCGCGCGGTCGCCGAGATCGAGGACGTAGGCCGCCGTCAGTTCGCGGGGGGAGGTGACGCGGTAGACGGTGTCGTTGTAGGACTGGCGGATGGTCAGGAGGTCGTCGTGGTGGTAGAACGCGCCCCGGTCGGCGCGGGCGCCCTCGCCCTTGCCGCGCGGGGGAACCGGGTTATGGTTGATGAAGCGGCAGAGGGTGTCGCCCTTTGCTTCGAAGGAGTACATGAAGGGGGAGGGGTACGGGGCGTGAGCGTCGTACCGGTAGGCGATGTAGCTGTCGGCGTTGATGAACTTGGGCTGGTCGCGGCCGATGGGGCGCGAGAGGTAGGTTTTTCGCGTCGCGAGGTCGTGCAGTTCTATCCCGTACTGTCTTCTCCCGCTCTGTATGGAGAGTATAAAGCAGTTGTCGCCGATCGTCGAGATGCTGCTGAGGAGGCGCTCGCTGGGCTTGATCCTCACGGAGATGTCGTCGCCGTACGGCGGCGGTTCTTCCATCGAGGCGATCGTGTACTCGAAGTTGCCTTCCCTGTCGTAGGCGTGGTACCCGAATACGGGGTCGCCGACCACGATGTGGTTGTCGGTCAGGTAGGCAGAGGATTCCATTCCCATGGCGTGTATGCTGCCGCCGTCTTCAAAGGTGACGGTAAAATTGGTGCTGTCTAAGAATCCCCTCTCTTGTTCCGCGAAGGGGTGCGCGAGCTTGATCAGCTTGACGCTCGAGTAGTGGGCGGAGAGGGAGAGGGGCTTTTCCTCCAGCGCCCGGGCCACGTGGAGGGTGACGGGGGGGGAGGAGGGGTTGATCGTTCGCCTTTCCTTGTACTTGACGCCGGGGTTGGGGATGACGGTATCCATGACGACGGCGGCCTCGTGGCGCGTGTTGACGATGAACTTTTCCGCTTGCATCTCCTCGACGGAGGGGAGGGTTTGTTTCCTCGCGTTCCCGCCGCACGCGGCGAGGGCGAGGGCCAGGAGGAAGGGGGTTTTGTAATGTTTCATGTTATGCTTGTTTTATTCGTTTCTCAGAGATTCTACCGGGTTTTTACGGGCGGCCGAGCGGACTTGCACGGCGATGATCGCGCCCGTCACGAGGATGACCAGCGCCGGGACGCCAACGAAGATCCACCAGTCGAGCGTGGTGCGGTAGACGTAGCCGAGCAGCCAGTTGTACATGATCGCGAAGCAGACGGGGACGGCAACGAGCGAGGCGACGAGCGCGACGCCGGTGATGTCGCGCGTGAAGAGGAGGATGACGTCCCGGACGCGCGCGCCGTTGATCTTGCGGATGGCGATCTCTTTCGTCCGTTTCTCGATCATGAGCGAGATCATGCTGATGACGCCGATCAGCGAGAGGAAGAACGAGATGCCGGAGAAGTAGGAGAGCATCTTGGCCGTGCGCAGCTCGTCGCGGTAGATGTTGTTGTACTCCTCGTCGGTGGTGCGGTGCATGACGGGGCGGTTGGCGTACTTGGGTTTCATCTCCTTGTACTTGGCGAGGATGTAGTCGAGGGTCGCCTGCCGGTCTTGGCCGGTGGTCTTGATGTAGACAACGGAACACGCCTCCGGGTTAAAGCTGATGATGAGGGGCGCCACGCTCGAGCGCAGCGGCTTGAAATTGAAGTCTTTCGCGATGCCGATGATCTTGCCTTTCATCCCGTAGCCGTAGTTGACCGTGAGGCCGATGGGGTTTTCCTCGCCCATCAGTCGCTGGAAGGTCTCGTTGATGACGATGTTGTACGACTGAGGGGTGGCGTCGCTCCACCACGTGAGGCCGGGAGGGATGAACTCGCCGTTCGCGAGTTGTAGGCCGAAGACGTCGGCGTAGTGATGATCGCAGAAGATCTGGGAAAACTCCATGTTTTTGACCAGTTCGTCACTGCCTTCCCACGAGACGCCGCTGTAGTTCCACTGTACGTTGTACGGGGCGCTGCTCGCGATGGTGGCGTCGAGGATGTTGGGATTTTCGTTCTTGATGACCTTGATGAAATCCTCGACCTTGTACCAGAGGGAGGTCCCGAGCACGATAACGTTCTCGCGGTTGACGCCCGTCTCGGCGTTGAAGATGGCATTGATTTGCTTGTAGATGACCAGCGTGCAGGTGAGTATGGAGATGGAGAGGAAGAATTGCAGGCCCATCAGCGTCTTGCGCAGGCGCTCCTTCGAGCCGGTCTTGGAGGCGCCCCGCAGGATGTACACCGGGTCGAACGAGGAGAGATAGAAGGCGGCGTACCCGCCCGACATAAGGCTGACGAGCGCGCAGACGACGAGGGCGATGACGACGGTCATCCCGTCGAAGCCGAACGCGATGCGGTTGCCCATCGCCTCGCTGAAGGCGGTGAAGCAGAGTTTCGTCAACGCGAGCGCCAGCAGGATGGCGATGAAGGAGAGGATGAACGACTCGAAGAGGAAGCGCGTGACGAGTTGCCGTCGGCCAGCCCCGGTGACCTTGCGGACGCCGACCTCCTTCACGCGGTTGAGGGCGCGGGCGATCGAGGTGTTCACGTAGTTGATGATGGCGACGACGAGGATAAGCAGGGCCGCGAGCGAGAAAAGGTAGATCTGGTTCAGGCGCCCGGCGGCGTTCGTGCTGGCCGGGGCGTGGAGGTGTATCTCTTCGATGGGCTGCACGCGGATCTGCTTTTCCGTGTCACCCCCCGCGGCGAGGAAACCGGCTAACTGCTCCTCGAGGGCGCGGGTCATCTTCTGTCCCTTTTTCAGCATGATGTAGTGGATGCCGTAACGGATGCGCCCGCTGGGGTCGAGGATGTCAAAGCGTATCTCGGTGTTGGCGGGCATTTTCACGACGGCGGCTACCTTGTGCTTGTCGGAACCGTGACCGAAATGGACGGTTTTCCCGATGGCCGACTGGTTGCCGAAAAATTTGCGGGCGGTCTCTTCCGTCATGATGCAGCCGTTGCTTTGTATCACGTTGCGCGGCGATCCTTCGACGTACTCGAAGGCGAAGATCCGGAGGTAGTCTTCTTGCGTGGTGAGGAGCATCGCCATGATGCCATCGCCCTCCTCCGCTCCCGTCTCGACGAAGGGGAGGGTCTCCGGGTGGCAGAAGGTGGTGGCCTCGATCTGGGGGAAGGTCTCTTTGATCTGGTCGGAGATAGCGGGGCGTATCCACGCGTTGTAGTGTTTCCCCTCCTCGCGTTGCTCCTCGGTCATCAGGCGATAGATGCGACCAGCGTTGGGGTAGCAACTCTCGTAGCTTAGCTCGAACTTGACCCAGAAGATGAGCAGGAAGCAGCAGGCGACGGCGATCGACAGGCCGATGATGTTGACCGTCGAGTAGCCCTTGTCTTTCAGGATGCTCCTCGCGGCGATTTTCAGGTAGTGTTTTAACATGATGATAGGTTATTTTAAGATGAGTTCTTGTGCGTTCTCGAAGTAGTTATACCCGGAGATGATGACCTGCTCGCCAGCCTTCAACCCGTCGAGGATCTCGTACTGACGGGGGTTCTGGCGGCCGATGGTGACGGGCTGGCGCGTGGCCTTGTTGCCCGCGGCGTTGAGCTTAAAGACCCACTGGCCGCCGGTCGAGGAGTAGAAATTGCCCTTGTCGACGACGAGCGCGTCCTCGGACTGCCCCAGCTCGATTTGCACGCGGTAAGTCTTGCCGATGCGCGTGTTTTCCGGTATCTCGTTGACGAAGGCGAGGTCTATCTCGAAATTGCGCTCCTTGACCTCGGGGTTAATCTTCGTGACGCGGAGGTCGTACTTCTTGTTCTGGTACGTCAGGGAGGCGGCGAGGCCGATGGAGACGCGCTCGATGTAGTACTCGCTGACGAGGGTCGTTAGCTTGAGGTCGTCGACGCCCTTGATCTCGCCGAGACCGCTACCGGTGGAGACGCGCTCGCCGGGGATGACGCTGATGTAGCTCAGTTGGCCGCTGACGGGGGCGCGGACGATCAGGTTGTCTACGCGGGCGCGGCTTCGCGCGTATCGCTTCTCCTCGCGCAGGAGGTCGTTTTTCATCAAGTCCGTCTGGATAACGTTCATCAGCGAGTCGTGGCGCAGTTCCTCGAGTTGGAGGCGCGCAGTCTCGTTCTTGAAGTTATAGTCGTCCGACGCCACTTCCAGTTGCGCCTTGCTCTTGATACCGATCTCGTATTCCTCCTTGTCGAGGGCGTATTGCTTGTTTTGCCGTTCCAACTCGTAGACGGTTTTGAGGGCGTTTCGCTTCAATTCCGAGGAGCGGCGCTGCATTTGGAGGATTTTTTCTTGGTAGCTGACCCGTTGCTTGTCGAGTTCGTCCTTCTCGTCCTCGATCACGCGCAGCAGTTCAGGGTTCTCGAGCACGAGGATCGTGTCGCCCTCCGCCAGCATGGTGCCTTCCTCGGCGACGATTCGCTTGACGATCCCGTTTTCGAGGCTGTTGAGCCTGAGCGTCAGCTTGGGTTTGGCGATGCTCTCGACGTCGAGGTACTCGATAAACTTGTCATTGACGACCGTCGCGATCCGGACGTTCTCCTTGTCGTACCGCAACCTCGACGGGCCAACCGTGGTAAAAAGCAAGTAGACCAGCAAGAGACCCAGCAGGACGGCGCCCGCGATCAAGTACTTGTATCGCTGAACCGGTGGTTTCTTCTCTAATTTGATGTCCATGTTTCGTTATTTTAGTAATAAATCGTAATCTTCCGCGAGGGGAATGTTTCTCTCGAAGTCGTGTAGCGTCAGGCTTCGCAAGGTATAATAAAGTGACCAGTAATTGTGCAGGGAGTTGATGTAATTGCGTTTCGCGGCGTCCTTTTCGGATATGGCGGCGTTCAGGTCGAGGATGGTTGACTGGCCGAGCAGGTACAGTCGCCGGGCCACGTCGTTGCGGCGGTTGGCCGTCTGGTCGGTTTTGGCGGCCACGTTGACCTTGTTTATTTGCAGGTTAAACTGCTGCACGACTTTCGTCACGTTCATCTCGAAGTTACTCCTGTTCTGTTCCACCTGCGTGTGGATCACGTCGCGGTTGGACTTGGCCACGCGGACGCGGCCCTTCCCCCGGCCCCAGTCGAGCAGCGGGAGGCGTATGCCCAGTTCCACGTATTGCTGGTTAATCGGGTTCCTGTAGGCGACGTCGAGGGCGTTTCCCGTCTGCGTCAGCCCGAACTGGGCGTACAAGTCCGCCTTGAATCCCGACAGCGACCGCGCGTAGGCGACGTTGCTCTCGCTTTCGAGCTTCCGGCGTTCCATGTTGATGATGTCCGGGCTGTTTTCCAGCGCGAGCAGCAGGGCTTCCCCGAGATCAACGACGAGGTGGGGGACGTGATCGTCAATGACGACTTCAATCTCTTGCTTGCCCGTCATGCCGAGATAGTAACGCAGTTCCTGCATGTAGTCGTCCACCTCGATCCGTGCGTTGAGCATGTTGCTCTCCTCGTTCAGGCGGTTCACCTCGAGTTGCAGCATCTCGTTTTCCGTGATCGTCCCGATGTTATAGCGACCCTTGGCGAAGGTGTACAGTGTGTCCGCGTTCGCGTAATTGGTTTTCGCGATACTCAGGTTCGTCTGCGCGCGGGCCAGGTTGAAGAATTTCAGGATCGTTTGCGCGGCGACTAATTCCAGCGCTTCCACGTAATTTTTCTTGGCCTCCTCGTAGCGCAGGGGTTCGATCCGCCTGTCCCACTTCAAGGAGTTATACCCGAAGAGCGATTGGTTGTAGCTGACGACGATCGGGCTTGTCATGTAGTTCGACGAGCGCGTGTCGCCGTAGAGGTCAAGCCGTTGCAAGCTCGTCTCGATGGATATGGAGCCTCCCGTCCACGGGATGTTTTGCGTGACGGATAGCGTGCCGTCCGTGATCAACTGGTTCTGTTCGGTGTACCGCGAGGATCCATCGGGCAGGGTGACGACGTTAATCCGGTGGTAGAAGTTCGGGCGCGAGGAGAGCGTCAGCGAGGGTAGGTAGTTGGCCTTGTAGTACGTGTAGTTCCAGTACGATGACCGGAAACCGTGCCGCGAGACCACGATGTCCGGTGACTGTCGGCGGGCAATGTCGACGGCCTCGCGCAGGGTGAGTTTCAGGAGGTCGTTTCCCTCTTGCCCGGGGCACGCAAGCGAGAGGGTCAGGATAAACGGCAGAAAAGCATGTTTGCAAAACTTCATGATTCCATTGTTTGGTTCAACGCTTTTGGTCATGTCAATAAGCATGCCATTCGCATAACTCGCTTGTCATTAGACGATCATGCGAAAAGCAAGGAGTTGGCATGCGTGCGATTTCGCTAAAATGAAGTGCGCATTCGCACGCCGCGCGTGAGATTTTATTGCTATTTTTGTCGCCATAATCCCGAGATGATGAACAAAAAAGGAAAAGTGTTAATAGTCGATGACAACGAGGATGTTCTTTTTGCCCTGAACACCTTGTTATCGTCCTGCGTGGAGAAGGTGAAAGTCACGACCAATCCCGAGAACATCGAGCATTACGCGCGCGAGTTCCAGCCGGACGTGATCCTCCTCGACATGAATTTCAGGAAAGACGTGGTCAGCGGCGAGGAGGGTTTCCTGTGGTTACAAAAGATTTTAAAGCACGACCCGGCGGCGGTCGTCGTCCTGATGACGGCTTACGCGGACACGGATAAAACCGTGAAAGCCATCAAGGCCGGGGCGACGGATTTTATCCCCAAGCCGTGGGAAAAGGAGAAGTTGCTGGCCACGTTGAACGCCGCCATCCGGCTCCGCGAATCGCGCGAGGAGGCGAGCGCGCTGAAAAGTCGGCTACAGGCGCTGAACGAGGGCCTGTCCGACGAGATTATCGGCGAGTCGGCGGCCATGACGGGAATACTCGACCTCGTGAGGCGAATCTCGGACACGGACGCGAACGTCCTCATACTCGGGGAGAACGGTACGGGGAAGGACTTGATCGCGCGGTTTATCCACCAAAACTCGTCGCGGCGGCAGGAGGTTTTCGCCGGCATCGACCTGGGGGCGATTCCCGAGAGCCTGTTCGAGAGCGAGCTATTCGGCCACGAGAAGGGCGCTTTCACGGATGCCCGGCGAGAAAAGCCGGGGCGGCTGGAAATCGCGTCCGGCGGCACGCTGTTCCTGGACGAGATCGCCAACCTCTCCCTGCCGATGCAGGCGAAAATGCTCACGGCCATCGAGAAGAAGTGCATCTCCCGCCTCGGTTCGACCCGGAATATCCCGGTCGACGTTCGCCTGATCAGCGCGACGAACGCGGATATCTACCGGGCGATCGGGGAGGGGCGCTTCCGGCAGGATTTATTATACCGCGTGAACACGATCGAGATAGAGATACCCCCGTTGCGGGCGAGGGGACGCGACGTCGTCCTGCTCGCCGAGTATTTCACCCGTAAATTCCGGGTCAAGTACAAGAAGGAGGCGAACGGGATCCTGCAAGACGCGAAACGGAAGCTGATGGCGTACGCGTGGCCGGGCAACGTGCGCGAGCTGCGGAACGCCGTGGAGCGCGCCGTTATCCTGTCGTGCGGGAGGAACCTGACGGCGGATGACTTTATCCTGACCCCGCGCGAGCACCGGCGCGCCGGGAACGACGACGAGAACCTCAACCTGAAACGACTGGAACAGGAGGCGATAGAAAAAGCGTTGCGGGCGAGCGACGGCAACGTGAACAAGGCCGCCGGGATGCTCGGGATCACGCGGTACGCGCTGTACCGGAAAATGAAGCGAGATGAATAGGCGCGGGCAACTTTTCACGCTTCTCCTGCTGGTGGCACTCTCGGCGGGGGCGGGGGCGTGCATCGCGCGCGGGTGGTACGCGGTTTCGCTCGTCCCGGTCGCGGCGGCGGTGATTGCCGCGTGCAGGCTGCTCTCTCGCCAGAATCGCACGATGCAGGACTTGCGCGGGTTCGTGAACGCGATCAAGTTCGAGGAGTTTAACATCTCTTTCCGTCGCTCCGTCGAGTGCGGGTTGGACGCGGAGATTGGGGCGAAACTCGAGGAGGCACTCGCGATACTGGGTGAGAAGACGCGACAGAAGGAGGGGCGGCTGAACTTTTACGACCTGTTGCTGAACCGCGTGGATTTCGCGATCGTCTGTGTCGACCGCGAGGAACGCGTCACGTGGATCAACAAGGCGGCCGTGAACATGGTCGGGCGATTAAGGGCGTTGTCCGACTTTTCCCCCGCACTTCGCGCCTCCATCCGGGAACTGGCGACCGGGGAGGTCAAGACGGTAACCTTGCCCGGCGAGCGCGGCGGCAAGGACGTCGCCGTTTCCGTGGCGAACGCGTACATCCGCGGGGACGAGTTGCGGATCATCAGCCTGAAGAATATCCGGCCGATCATCGAGCAAACCGAGAGCGAGGCGTGGCGGAAATTAGTCAGCATCCTGCGCCACGAGATCATGAACTCGATGGCGCCCATCATCTCGCTGGCCGAGACCTTCTCGACGCCGGACACGGAGCTGGACCCCGCCCTTATCCACAAGACGATGCAGACGATTCACCGGCGGGGCAAGGGGCTGGTCGAGTTCGTCCGGAATTACAAGCAACTGACGGACATCTCCGCGCCGCGGCTCGCGCCGTTTCGCGTCCGCGAGATGCTCGAGGACATCACCGTGTTGCTCGAGGCGCGGGGCATCCGCTTCACGTACCGCGTTCACCCGGCCGACCTCGTCATCAAGGCTGACCGCGTGCAAATCGAGCAGGTTTTGATCAACCTCGTCAAAAACGCGTGGGAGGCGGCCGAGCGTGCGGAACACCCGCTCGTGAACGTCGCGGCCGACCTGGACAATTTCCAGCGTCCCCGGATCGCGGTGTCTGACAACGGCGAGGGTATCCTGCCCGACGCGAGCGAGCGCCTCTTTATCCCGTTCTTCACCACCAAGAAGAACGGCTCGGGCATTGGCCTGAGCGTGTGCAAGCAGATCGTTGGCGCGCACGGCGGCAGCATCACCGTCGCCTCCGTCCCGAACGAGGGCAGTTGCTTTACGATTCGGCTTTAAAGCGGGCGGAAATTCCGTTGTCGTTTTTGTCGCAAGCCAAAAAAATATTACTTTTGCATTCACGGTTGTAACTTTATCAAAAGAACATCATGTCAACAGATGAAATAAAACAATTGCGTCAAGCATCGCAGGAAAGAATAGAAGCGATTTATATAGACGCGTGGGAAAAAGGCGTTTCGCCTCGATACAGGGATGCGAGATGCAAGAAAAGCAATCATTTCATCTCCGCCAACCCAGACGGTAGCGAAGACCTCGTCGCCCTCGACATGGAAAACGAAAGCTTTACCATCCTGCAAAAGAATATAACACCACGGGGGAAAGGATATTTCTCTTACCTGTTAAATCACTACGAGGATGCGCCGTCCTGAATTTACCATCGTGGCAGGCGCCAACGGGGACGGGGAAAAGTTCTATCAGTGACTTGTATTTGTATGGTAATCCATATTTTTATAATGGAGATATTGTTTTCGCAGAAAAGGAAAAACAGTATCCTGCGTGGAATGCCGCACAATTATCCGGTGCGGTTGCCGTGGATTTGGAGCGGACGGTGGATTCTGCCATAAAAGCCCGGAAGGATTTTGTTTTTGAAAGTAATTTCTCCAATGATATGGCCGTACACTTGACCAACACGTTTAAGGCAAGCGGTTACAAAACACGACTGGTTTTCTTCGGTATAGAGAATTTGGAAACGTGCGTTTCCCGGGTCATGCAACGAAGTTACACGGGCGGGCATCACGTTTCGCTTGACGTCATTAAATTCAATCATGAGGAGGGCATCAAACGCGTAAATGCAAATCTTTCATTGTTCGAGAACATCGTTTTTATTGATAACTCGAAAGAAAAGAACAAGAGTGTTATCGTGGCTCTTTACAGTCAAGCAACAAATTACAAAATTATAGAAGAACAGGATTGCAGTTGGTTTCAAACGCATTTTAGAGCCTCTTTTGATATGTTATGAATACGCCCCAATGATCAAAACTCTATGACCGCGTCATAAAACCACAGCGCGACGTCGGCGTACCGGAATTTTTCCCGCGTGAAACGGGGGAATAATGCTTGTCGTGCCATCTGGTCGATCGCATCTTCCGGCTTGTGGAAGCCGGTGTTGTATGCCGTCGCGTAGAAGACCAGCATGTCACGTTCGGGAAGCTCGCTTTTTGACGGGAAACGCTCGTGCACCAGCTCGCAGAACAGGGCGAGGTACTCGAGTTGCCATTCCATCTGGCCAAGTCTCCGCAGTCGTTCCACGCGCGCCTCGCGCGAAGCCGGGTCGGGGAGGAGGCACTCCTTAAACTTCTCGTGCAGGTGTTTTTTCGTTTGCAGGCTGTCTTCCAAGCGTTCGATGAACGAGGGCTTCATCTGGAAGAAACCGGTGGAAAAATCGGCGTACGCCTTGCCCTTTTGCACGTAAAACACCTTG
>JAISAV010000223.1 GCA_031266545.1 Odoribacteraceae bacterium
CAATACGAGAAAGCCTTTCTTTACGCCGAAAATGATGATAATGACTTGAACTATTTTATCATTTACCATTTAAGGGCGATGCAAAAAGCATTCGAGGCGTTGAAAGATTATATCAAACTCAAACAGCAGGAAAGTATTCAAACAGCCCAGTTTGTAAAAATTCAGGGGATTAACGAAAGACAGGCCTATCTTCTGAAAAAATTGTATGATGAACCCGAGATTGTTTTTACGGTCAAGGATATTAAAAACAGGTTTGATATTTCTGATTTTACAGCACGCGCTGATTTACAACATTTGGTTGACTTGGGATTAATGTCTGCTATTCATGTCAATCAAGTAAAGAAAAACTACGTTCGTCCTGATGGTTTTGAAGCGCTACTAAAGAGGTACAGGGAACAATATTCTTCTTGATTCTTCTTGATTCTTCTTGAAACTCGAAGAATCAAGAAGAATCAAGAAGTTTTTAGATCGCATCAAGCAGTCTTTGTCGACAGGTTTCCCATTTTCACCCGCTCCCCGGAAAACAGGAATTATTCTTGACATCCGCACGTGATTTGAGAATTTCATGTATCTTCGCGTGATTCTAATCTCAAAAGAAATATCGCATGAAAAACTGGATATGGGCAGGAATTGCACTCTTGCTGATAACAACGGTAGCGTGCAAGGAAAGAGCGAAAAAAGAGGAGAAGGCAACGGCTCCCAAGCATGAGTTTAAGCCGGTTTCCATCCCCGCGGCGTATACCGACCCGCAACAGCAGGCGGAATATTACGTCGCACACTTATGGGAGCATTTTGACTTCACCGATACGGCGTTTATTCACCTCCCAGAGATCACCGAGCAGGCGTTCGCGAGTTACGTGCAAGCGCTACACTCCGTCCCCAAGGCAAAGGCCGCGGCCGCCGTCAAGAAAATGTTGAAGCAGGCGGGGCAGGAGACGCTCATGCTCCGCTACTTCGCGGATCTCTACGAGAAGTATATCTATGACCCCAACTCCCCGTTCATGAACGAGGAGCTATACATCTCCGTGCTGGAGGTGGTCGCGGCCTCCGACCAGTTCGAGGAAGAACAACGGGCGCGCGCCGCGCACCGGCTGGAAATGGCCCAGAAGAATCGCCTGGGAAGCAAGGCGAACGACTTCTCGTTCACCCTCGCCTCCGGGAAAAAGACGCGGCTGTACGACATCAAGTCAGAGTACATCTTGCTGTTTTTCAACAACCCCGGGTGCACCGCGTGCAAAATATACCGGGACGCCATGTGCGCCTCGAGCCTGATCACGGGATTGATCCAGCAAAACAGGCTGAAGGTCGTGGCGGTCTACCCCGACGAGGACCTGACCGAGTGGCGGGACTACCTCCCGCAAATCCCGGCGGAATGGATCAACGGGTACGACGAGACGCTGGCGCTCAGGGGAGAAAAAATCTATAACCTGCGCGCGATCCCGACGCTCTACCTGCTGGACAAGGACAAGACGGTGCTGTTGAAGGACGCCCGCGTCGAGGTGGTGGAACCGTACCTGACGGCGACGGTACCCCCGCTCCCCTGAATAGTTATCTTAACGTAATCATCTAATAATTAGTAAAGTCATGAGCCATTTAAATTTGAACATCTACGGTATCAAGGATGTGAAGGAGGTGGTGCACAACCCCTCCTACGAGCAGCTTTTCAAGGACGAGACGGGGGCCTCCCTCGCCGGGTTCGAGAAAGGATTCACCACCGAGTTCGGCGCGGTGAACGTCTTCACGGGCGAGTTCACGGGACGCTCGCCGAAGGACAAGTACTTCGTCATGGACGAGACGACGCGGGACACCCTGTGGTGGACCTCCGACGAGTACAAGAACGACAACAAGCCGGTCTCCCCGGAGACGTGGAAGGCGTTGAAAGAGGTGGTCGCCGGCGAGCTGTCCGGGAAGAAACTCTACGTCGTCGACGCGTTCTGCGGGGCGAACGAGAACACCCGCGTGAAGGTGCGCTTCATCTGCGAGGTGGCGTGGCAGGCGCACTTCGTGACCAACATGTTTATCCGCCCGACGAGGGAAGAACTCGAGCGCTTCGGCGAACCCGACTTCGTGGTGCTGAACGGCTCGAAGACCACCAACCGCGACTGGAAGGCGCAAGGGATGAACTCCGAGAACTTCGTCGTGTTTAACCTCACCGAGAAGATACAACTGATCGGGGGAACGTGGTACGGCGGGGAGATGAAAAAGGGCATGTTCTCCTGCATGAACTACTGGCTGCCCCTGAAGGGCATCGCCTCCATGCACTGCTCCGCGAACGTGGGCAAGGGGGGCGACACGGCCATCTTCTTCGGCCTCTCCGGCACCGGCAAGACCACCCTCTCCACCGACCCGAAACGGCAACTGATCGGCGACGACGAGCACGGGTGGGACGACGACGGGGTGTTCAATTTCGAGGGCGGGTGCTACGCCAAGTGCATCAACCTGAGCAAGGAGAACGAACCCGACATCTGGAACGCCATCAAGCGGGACGCCCTGCTCGAAAACGTGACGGTGGACGAGCGCGGGAAGGTCGACTTCTCCGACGCCTCGAGGACGGAAAACACGCGGGTATCCTACCCGATTCACCATATCCAGAATATCGTGAAACCCGTCTCCAAGGCCGGGCACGCGAAGAAGGTGATCTTCCTGACGGCCGACGCTTTCGGCGTCCTGCCGCCCGTCTCGAAGCTGACGCCGGAACAGACGCAGTACTACTTCTTGAGCGGGTTTACCGCCAAGCTGGCCGGGACGGAACGGGGCATCACCGAGCCGACGCCCACGTTTTCCGCCTGCTTCGGCGCGGCCTTCCTCTCGCTGCACCCGACCAAGTACGGGCAAGAACTGGTGAAACGGATGGAGGCCGCGGGCGCCACCGCTTACCTCGTGAACACCGGCTGGAACGGCACCGGGAAGCGCATCTCCATCAAGGACACGCGGGGGATTATCGACGCCATCCTCGACGGCTCCATCGACAAGGCCGCCACGACCGCGATCCCCTATTTTAACCTCGCCATTCCCGCCGCCTTACCCGGCGTGGATACCCGCATCCTCGACCCGCGGAATACCTACGCGAAGGCCGCCGATTGGGACGCGAAGGCTAAAGACCTTGCCGGCCGCTTCGTGAAGAACTTCAACAAGTTCACGGGCAACGAGCACGGGAAAGCGCTGGTCGCCGCCGGCCCGAAGCTGTGATAACATAACCCGGGAAGAGGTTTCTTCCCGAAAAAACGAAAAACTAACAGGATCGTGATCCTGTTAGTTTTTTTTTGGAATACCCGGCAACCGCTTTCCCTTAAAAGTACTGCGCTTTGGGAGAAGCCTTTCACACAGTTGTATACACCCTAAATCACGGGTTAAAGTGCGGCGGCAGTGATTTGGCGGACTTTGGCAAGGCGTTCGACAAAGGATTTGTTGTGTTTTGCCACTTGCATGTCGTAGGCGGCTTGAATTCTTATCCATATACCCGCTTCGATCCCTAGCGCAGCCTCGAATAGCAGGGCGTATTCGGTAGTCACGGCGCACTTGCAGTTGAGGATTTCGTTTAGTACCGTGTGCGAGATACCCATGTGTTCGGCAAGTTCGCGCTGGGTAAGCCCACGACACTCGACTTCGTCTTTTAAAAGCCCGCCCGGATGTATCGGCTCGGACGGCTCAAGGTTATTCGCGATCATGCGAGGGTCAACGCCCGGAATGGTAATCATAGAGGGAACTATCTTCCGTCCATCTTACCGGTTTACCCGAGATACCCCTTCATGATCCCCCGCTTGCTATTGCGGACGAAGAGGATAATCTCGTCGCGTTCCCTCGAGGCAGGCATTTCCGCCTCGATGCGCTCGATCGCGTCCGAGTTGTTCAGCCCGGACTGGAAGAGTATGCGATAAATATCTTGGATCTCGTTGATTTTCTCGTTCGTGAACTCGCGGCGACGCAGCCCGATGGAGTTGACCCCGGCGTACGAGAGCGGGAAACGGCCCGCCTTCACGTAAGGGGGGACATCCTTCCCGATCAGCGATCCCCCTTGAATCATCACGTGGCGGCCGATGTGCACGAACTGGTGCACGGCGGTCATCCCGCCCAGGATGGCGAAATCGTCCACGGTCACCTCTCCCGCCAGTTGGCAGGCGTTCGTGACGATACAGTTACTCCCGATCGTGCAGTCGTGCGCGATGTGGGCGTAGGCCATGATCAAGCAGTTGTCGCCCACCCGGGTAATGCCCTTGGCCGCTGTCCCGCGATTCACGGTGACGCACTCGCGGATCGTCGTGTTGTCGCCGATCAGCACGGTGGATCGTTCTCCCCGGAATTTCATGTCTTGCGGGGTGGCAGAGATCACTGCCCCCGGGAATATCTTGCAATTTTTTCCGATATGTGCCCCTTCCAGTATCGTTACATTCGAGCCAATACGCGTCCCCTCCCCGATGATCACATTTTTATCTATCGTTACAAAAGGCTCTATCACCACGTTGTCTGCCACTTGCGCTTCTGGATGAACATAGGCTAACGGTTGTTTCATTCTATTTTTATTAAGTTAAATACATGTTCTCACTCGTTTTCCGGGTGCAAGTATACAATTAGTTCTTGGTTTTTGCAACTTGCGCCATAAACTCTCCCTCGCAGACAAGCGTCTTCCCGACGAAAGCGTAGCCTCGCATCGTGACAATGCCCCGGCGTATCGGCGCGATTTTCACCAGCTTGAAGATCACGGTATCCCCCGGCACCACTTTCCTGCGAAACTTGATCCCGTCTATGCGCAAGAAATAGGTCGAGTAATTTTCCGGGTCCTCCACCTGGTTCAGCACGAGGATTCCCCCGCACTGGGCCATCGCCTCCACGAGCAGCACGCCCGGCATGACCGGCTCGTCAGGGAAATGTCCCACGAAGAAAGGCTCGTTCATGGTCACGTTCTTGCAACCGATCACGATCTCGTCCGTCACCTCGTACACCTTGTCTACTAATAAGAACGGGGGACGGTGGGGTAACAACCCCCGGATCCGGTTGATATCCATCAGCGGCTCCGCCGTCACGTCTACCCGCGGGCAAGCATCTTCTCGCTCGGAAGCGGTGATCAGTTTATGCAATTTTCGTGCCATCGTCGTGTTGGCCTTGTGACCCGGTCGCTCGGCGATCACGCGCCCCTTGATGAAACGACCGCACAACGCGAGGTCGCCGATCACGTCCAGCAACTTGTGGCGGGCAGGCTCGTTGGTGAAATGCAAGGTGACGTTATTCAGCACGCCCTGCTTCACCTCCATCGCTTCGTGCTGCAAGACTTGCGCGAGGCGATCCATCTCCTGCTGGGAGATCTCCCGGTCGACGATCACGATGGCGTTGTCCAGATCGCCCCCCTTGATCAGGTTCTGCTTCAGCAGGGGTTCGATCTCCCGCAAGAAGACAAACGTGCGACAAGGCGCGATCTCCCGCGCGAAATCCGTCTCCTTTTCCGAGTAGGTGGCATATTGCATCGACAGGTAGGGGGAATCGTATTCCACCACCAAGTTCACGGTATAGGTATCATCCGGCAACAAGGTCAGGCGGGTCAACCCGTCCTCGCTCGCGTATTCCACGCGCTCCGTCACCTCGAGATAGCGCCGCGGGGCGGATTGCTCCTCCACCCCCACCCTCTCGATGTGCTCGATAAAATACTTCGCGCTACCGTCCAGAATCGGGAACTCCTCCCCGTCCAGCTCGATGGTGCAGTTGTCGATACCGGCCCCGTACAGCGCCGCCAGGGCGTGCTCCATCGTGTAGACGCGCACCCCGTCCTTTTCCAGACAACTGGCGCGCTCCACGAGGGTCACGTACTCGGCCAGCGCCGGGATCTCCGGGCGGTTTTCCAGATCCACCCGCACGATGCGATAACCCGTGTTCTCTGCCGCCGGGCAGAAGGTGGCGGTCACCTCTTGCCCGTTATGCAGGCCTTTCCCGTGTAGCGAAAAGCCCTCTTTTAATGTCCTCTGTTTCATTATTTAGAACCTTCTGTTAATTCCTTGACCTTATTTTCTAACTCCTTGATCTGGTCGTACAACTCCGGCAAGCGGCGGAAAAGCACGTAACAGCGCTGGTATTTAGCGATGTCAAACGCCGGCGAGCCGCGCATGATCGCGTTCGCCTTCGTGTTCACGGAGATGCCGGACTGCGCCGTCAGGTGCGTGCCGTCGGCAAGCGTCAGGTGTCCCACGACGCCCGCTTGTCCCCCGATCACGCAACGCTCGCCGAGTTTCGTCGAACCGGCCAAACCGCTCTGGGCCGCCATGACGGTATGCCGTCCCACCACCGCGTTGTGCGCCACCTGAATCAAGTTATCCAGCTTCACCCCTTCGCGGATGATCGTGGAACCCATCGTGGCCCGGTCGATGCAGGTATTGGCCCCGATTTCCACGTGATCCTCCACGAGCACGTTGCCGATCTGCGGGATCTTCTTGTATCCCTCCCCGTCGGGGGCAAAACCAAAGCCGTCGGCCCCGATCACCACCCCGGAGTGAAGAATGCACGAGGCGCCCACGCGGCACCCCGCGTAGAGGTGCACCCCCGAATAGATCACGGTGTGGTCGCCGATCTCGACTCCCTCGCCAAGATAAGCGTGCGGGTATATCTTCGCGTGATTGCCGATCTTCACCCCCTTGCCGATATACGCGAAAGCGCCGACGTACACCTCCTCGCCCAGCGTTGCCCCCTCTCCGATATAAGAGGGTTGCTCGATGCCGGTGGGGCTGGGACGCATGCTATCGTACATTTGCAGCAGGGTGGCGAAGGCATCATAGGCCGACTCCACCCGGATCAGCGTGCAGGAGAGCGGCCTCGCCGGGACGAAATCCTTATCAACCAAGACAATGGATGCCCGCGTGGAATAAATAAAATTCTCGTACTTGGGATTGGCTAAAAATGCCAACGTCCCCGCGCGGCCCTCCTCGATCTTGGAAACATCGTTCACCCCCACGTCCGGATTCCCGTCCACGACTCCATGTAATAATAGCGCGATATCTTTTGCTTTAAACTCCATAATGCCATTAAAAAAATTTTGGGCAAACTTACAAATTTTTTCGGAGGAACTAAAATAATGACAACATGGTTTCTACAAAAAAACTTTCCCGTGTAGTTTTTCGATTGAAATCTTTGTTTTATAAAGTATTAATCCTATCTTTGCGCGGTTAATTCACGAGGGGACGGCGGCGTCCCCTCGCGTTTTCTAAAATAGAGCATCATGAAGAGTAGCGTAGAAATAAAGGAGATCATTGCCCCCATCCTGCAGGAGAACGACCTTTTCCTCGTGGACTTGACGATCTCGTCCAACAACGTGATCGAGGTCTACATCGACTCCATGCAAGGCGTCAGCGTGAGGAATTGCATGACCGTCAGCCGGGCGTTGGAGGCAAAACTCGACAGGGAGAGCGAGGATTTCACGCTGACGGTGTACAGCGCGGGGATCGGATTCCCCTTCAAGGTGCCCCGGCAATACGAGAAAAACGTGGGGAAGGAGGTCGAGGTGAAGTTCTCGGACGGCAAAAAATTACGGGGCACGCTGCTGGCCTACTCCGGGGACGGCGTCACGGTCGGTTACGAGGAGAGCGTGCCCGTGGAAGGGAAGAAGGGTAAAAAAGAGAAGGTAAACGTGGAAAAAGAGATACCCCTCGCCAACATCAAGGAGGTGAAGGATATCGTGACAATATAAATAACGAAAAATAAAATAAGGCAATGGATACCATTAATTTGATCGATTCGTTCGCGGAGTTTAAAGAGCATAAAAACATCGACAGGGAGACCTTGATGAACGTGTTAGAGGACGTGTTCAAAAGCATGCTTGTCAAGCGATACGGCACGGACGAGAATTTTGACATCATCATCAACATCGACAAGGGAGACTTGGAGATCTGGCGAAACCGTACCGTGGTGAACGATGACGAGCTGGAGAACCCGGGCACGCAAATCTCGCTGTCGGAAGCCCAACAGATAGACGCCGACTACGACGTGGGCGAGGAGGTTACCGACGAGGTGAAATTCAAAGATTTCGGCCGCCGGGCGGTGCTCTCCCTGCGCCAAAACCTGTCCGCCCGCATCATGGAGCTGGAAAAAGACCACGTCTACACGAAATACAAGGAAAAAGTCGGGCAGATCGTCATCGGCGAGGTATACCAGGTATGGAAAAAAGAGATGCTCGTGCTGGACGACGAGGAGAACGAGTTGCTCCTGCCGAAAACCGAGCAGATCCCCACCGACTTCTTTAAAAAAGGAGACGCGATTCGCGCCGTGGTCATCCGGGTGGAGATGAAGAACGCGACGCCGCAGATCATCCTCTCGCGCACCTCGCCCGTTTTCCTCGAGCGACTCTTCGAAAACGAGGTGCCCGAGATAGCCGACGGCTTGATCACGATCAAAAAGGTGGTGCGGGTACCCGGCGAGCGAGCCAAGGTGGCGGTGGAGTCCTACGACGACCGCATCGACCCCGTGGGCGCCTGCGTGGGCATGAAGGGGTCGCGCATCCACGGGATCGTCCGCGAGTTACGGAACGAGAACATCGACGTGATCAACTACACCAATAACGTTCAACTCTACATCCAACGGGCGCTGAACCCCGCGAAGATCAACAAAATCGAGATCGACGAGGCATACCGGCACGTCAACGTCCACCTGAACAAGGAGGAGGTCTCCCTCGCCATCGGGAAGGGAGGGCTAAACATCCGGCTGGCAAGCCAGCTCACCGGCTACGAGATCGACGTGTACCGCCTCACCGACGGGGACGAGGAGGACGTCAAGTTAGAGGAATTCGCCGACGAGATAGAGCGCTGGGTGATCGACGAGCTAAAGCGCATCGGCTGTGACACCGCCAAGACCGTTTTAGAATTGAGCGATGAAGAACTGGAAAACCGGACGGAACTCGAAATAGAAACCATCCGAGAAGTGCGCAAGGTGCTCAAGGCCGAGTTTGACAAATAAGTACGTTTCGAGTTAACAAAAGTATTAATGAACCATTATACCTATGGCAGAAAGATTAAGTAAAGTCGCTAGAGAATTTAACGTGGGCCTCTCCACCATCGTGGAATACCTGCAAGAGAAAGGTATAAAGATTCCATCAGATCCCAACACGAAACTCACTGAAGAGCAATTCCTGCTGGTAGAAAAGGCTTTTTCCAAGGACAGCGAAACACGCAAGGGATTACCCTCTCTCAAAAGCAGCCGTGCCAAGAAAGAGACCGTCTCCATCGACTCGTTGAACAAGCCGAAAGGCTCATCGTTCATCTCGATAAAAGACGAGGTCAATCTCAATATCAAGGTGATAGGACACATCGACCCCAATCGCCCGTGGAAAACCCAGGCAGGAGAAAAAGAGAAGAAGAAAGTGGTGGAACCAGAAAATAAGCAGCCTGAACAGGTGAAAAAAGAAGAAGCACCCGCGACGAGCGTCGCGAACACTACACCCACCGTGCCGGTCGAAAACGCGCCGGTCGCGGAGGCCCCCGTCGCGGAGAAACCGGCCGCGGAGAAGCAAGTCGAGGTAGAACAACCGACCATCGTCGCGGAGAAGCCTGCCGGGGAACAACCGCCCGCGGAGAAGCAACCCGTTGCCGGGAAACCGGTTGAAGATACCCCCGTCGCGGAAACGACCGCGGTGGACAACCCGCCCGTCCCCGCCGCCCCGCCCGCGAGCGAGAACACGATAACGGCGGCCGACACGGCGACCAAAATAGGCATCACGATCGTGGGCAACATGGACCTCAGCGCCCTCAACCAGCGCACGCGTCCTCCCAAAAAGACAAGGCAAGAGCGCGAGCGCGAAAAGCGGGAAATGATGAAGCGCCGGGCGATAGAGACGCTCGCCAAGCCGCCCGTCAAACCGCCCGTCAAGCCCGATGACGCCGCGCGCAAACCGGCAACCCCGGCCGAGGGAGAAAAGCCGGCCGCGAGTGACGCCAGCAAGCCCAAGAGAAAACGCATCCTGAAAAAAGACGAGCGTATCAACATCGATGCCCCCGGGAAAACAACGCGCGTGGAAGAGAGCAAAAACAAGCTCCGGAAACTCAAAAAGAAAAAGGCCACCAAGACGGAGATCACCGAAGAAGACGTTCAGAAACAGATCAAGGATACTTACGCCCGCATAGAAACCCGCGGCAAGACCAAGTCTTCCAAGTACCGCAAGGACAAGCGAGAAGCCGTGCACCAGCGGATACAGGCCGAGATCGAGCAGGCCGAAATAGAGAAAAGCATCCTCAAGGTGACGGAATTTGTCACCGTCAGCGAGCTGGCCTCCATGATGGGGATCCCCCCCACGCAAATCATCTCCGCCTGCATGTCGCTGGGCCTCTTCGTGGGGATCAACCAGCGACTGGACGCGGAAACCATCCACGTCGTGGCGGAAGAATTTGGCTTCGTCATCGAATTCGTGAGCGTGGACATACAGGAAGCCATCGAGGAAGAAGACGTGGACAACCCCGCGGACGTCAAGCCGCGGCCCCCCATCGTGACCGTCATGGGACACGTCGACCACGGGAAAACCTCGTTATTAGACCATATCCGCAAGGCGAACGTGATCGCCGGGGAAGCGGGAGGGATCACCCAGCACATCGGGGCCTACAGCGTCACCCTGAACGACGGGCGCGCCGTGACCTTCCTCGACACGCCCGGTCACGAGGCATTCACCGCCATGCGCGCCCGCGGGGCGAGCATCACGGACATCGCCATCATCATCGTGGCGGCGGACGATCACGTGATGCCCCAGACCGTGGAGGCCATCAACCACGCCAGCGCGGCCGGCGTCCCCATCGTCTTCGCGATCAACAAGATCGACAGGCCCGGCGCCAACCCCGAGAAAATCAAGGAAGAACTCTCCGCCATGAACTACCTGGTCGAGGACTGGGGGGGCAAATACCAGTCCCAGGAGATCTCCGCCAAGCAAGGCCTGAACATCGAGGAACTGCTTGAAAAAGTCTTGCTCGAGGCCGAAATACTGGAATTAAAGGCCAACCCGAACAGGAAAGCCACCGGCTCCACCATCGAATCCTCCCTCGAGAAAGGGCGCGGCCACGTCGCCACGGTACTCGTGCAGAACGGGACGTTGCGCGTGGGAGACATCGTGCTGGCCGGGCAATACTTCGGCCACGTGAAAGCGATGTTCAACGAGCGAGGGCAACGTCTGGAAGAGGCCGGCCCGGCAACCCCCGTCCTGATCCTCGGCCTGAACGGCGCCCCGCAGGCCGGCGACAAGTTCAACGTGATGAACAGCGAAAAAGAGGCGCGATCGCTGGCCAACAAGCGCGAGCAACTCCAGCGCGAGCAAGGGCTACGCACCCAGCGGCACATCACGCTGGACGAGATCGGTCGACGCATCGCCGTGGGCAACTTCCAAGAGTTGAACATCATCGTGAAGGCCGACGTGGACGGCTCCATCGAGGCGCTCTCCGACTCGTTGATCAAGCTCTCCACGCCCGAGATACAGGTCAACGTGATCCACAAGGCCGTGGGCCAGATCTCCGAGGGCGACGTCATGCTGGCCGCCGCCTCCAACGCCATCATCGTCGGCTTCCAAGTGCGCCCCTCGCTGAGCGCCCGCAAGTTAGCCGAGAAAGAGCAGATCGACATCCGCCTCTACTCCATCATCTACACGGCCATCGAGGAGATCAAGGCCGCGATGGAGGGGATGCTCTCCCCCGAAATGAAGGAGGAGGTCACCGCCACCGTGGAGGTGATGGAGACCTTCAAGATCTCCAAGGTGGGCACCATCGCCGGTTGCATCGTCCGCGACGGCAAGATCACCCGCTCGACCAAAGCGCGGGTCATCCGCGACGGCATCGTCATCCACACGGGAGAACTGGGATCGCTCAAGCGCTTCAAGGACGACGTGAAAGAGGTGGCGAAAGGCTTCGAGTGCGGCTTGAACCTCCATAACTTCAACGACATGCAGGTCGGCGACTTTATCGAATCGTTCGAGGAGGTGGCCATCAAAAAAACATTATAAAAAATTTAACCTATTGATAACACATAATCACTCTTTTATTCCCTTACTTCGCGAACAGGAATAAATCAAAATGTGAAACCTTAAAATGATTGACATATGAAAAGAGTATTCATGTTCGCGGTACTGCTGACCATGACGGTCGGGGCCGCCACTGCCCAGGTGTTAAAGCCGGTGAAATGGACCATCTCCACGAAAAAAGTGAGTGATGGCGTCTACGACGTGGTTTGTACGGCCAAGATCGACGCGACCTGGCACCTGTACGACACGAAACTCCCGGAGGGAGGACCGCTCCCCACCACCTTCCACGTCGACGCGGATGAAACCGACGGCATCGAACTGGTCGGGGAATTCAAGGCAACGACCAAACCGAAGATCGAGAAAAGCGAGGCCTTTAACATGGAACTGGCCTACTTCGAACTCTCGGCGACGCTCGTCCAGCGCGTGAAAGTCAACAAGGACAAGGCCAAGTTAGTCGGCTACGTCGAGTTCATGGCCTGCAACAACGGCCAGTGCATCCCCCCGGCGGAGGAAGAATTTGAGTTTGAATTAACCAAATAACAGGGGCCGCCGGAAAATCCGGCGGCTTTATTTTAAACACGAACACATGAAATTAGCAGTCATCGCGCACGACGGCAAAAAAGCCGAGATGGTCGCTTTCCTGAACAAGCACCTCCACTTCCTGCACTCCGCCAACATCGAGATCATCGCCACCGGCACCACCGGGAAACACGTCCAGGCCGCCGGCCTGCAGGCCGAACGCTTGCTATCAGGCCCGTTAGGCGGCGACGCGGAGATCGCCGCACGGGTCGCCGAGGGCAAGGTGCAAATGGTCTTCTTCTTCCGCGACCCGCTGGACAGGCACCCGCACGAGCCGGACGTCCAGATGCTCATGCGCGTGTGCGACGTGCACAACATCCCGCTGGCCACCAACCCGGCCTCCGCCGAGCTGATGCTCTTCGGCTACGAGAATAAGGTCGTCGCCTCGCGCTCTTCCTCCCAGCCCTAAGCCAATCCCATCACGCATTTCGAATGCCCCCATCGTGACGGGGTAATAACCCAATGTCCTCAATTTAAGGACTGAAGGCCCGCCATAACCTAGCCCAACGCGATGCGTTGGGTAGAGGACATATCATGCCGCATTGCGCCCTGAATGGGCAGTATATTGAAAATGAGTATGCTGCCCCTTCAGGGCGTAGGATAGGAGGTGTATCTATTTTACCCAACGCGTTGCGTTGGGCTAGGTTATGGCGGGCCTTCAGCCCTTAGATTGACGGCATTGGGCTGGAGACTATGCCGGGCAAAAAACAAAACAGGAGAGAGAAAATGGCGTGACCGGGTTATATTTCCTCCTTTTTTTCTTCGTTATTTTTCCGGTCTTCCGGGTCTTTCCAGAGTAACCCGGCGATGAATACGCCGATAATAATTATCAGCGCCCCGATCATTCCTATCATACCTGCATTCATTTTATTTTCTTTTTAGCGGTTTTACTTGTTTCTTTTCTCATGAGCCATGCCCCACTTGCTAGCGTTATGGCAACGAGACATAGGGCAGATATAAGGAGTATCCACTGTTCCTTGACATTACTAAATAGCGATGCGAGTATTACTCCCGTCATCACGTATTTAGCGATATCAAATAACCATTTTCCAAATTCTTCTTTCATAGAGGTCTGTTATTTCGAGGCAAAGTTATGGATAAAAAAAATCATGCGATGCGAGAGTAATGTTAAAAACGCGAGGGATCAACATATCCCCCGCGAAATGTGTTTATAGGATTAAATATTGTCTATCTCCTAACGCAACGCACTGGACAGGGATCCCTTGTATCCCCCGGTCGCTTCGCTTCACCGGGGGTTATTTGTATTGGATACCTTCGGCGTCCTCCAAATCCTTAACCAGCTATGCCGCTTTGGGGTTGAGAGAAGATGGGGGCCGCATACCCATGCGATTGTGCGTTCAAAAACGCGGACGTCTGCGGTTTCCGACGCAGACGTCCGCGTGGTGAGTACGCGGACGTCCGCGTCCGAAAACGCGGACGTCTGCATTTCCGGACGCGGACGTCTGCACCGGGAGTAAACGGACGTCCGCGCCTTTCGGCGCGGACGTTTACATGTTCACTTGCCGGTTACGATATCTTCGGCGAAGATAAAAGTAGCCTCTTTCAAGGCATTCTTCAGCGCCTTACCCGGTACAAAGCGAATGTTCAAACTTTTGATGTTACCGGCAGTAACCTCCTCCTTGGTGTCACTACCCTCGCTGTGGCAGGTAAGGTGAAACGACCCCCAGTCGCCCAGTCGCACGCTGTTGCTTGCCAGTAGATTGCGCGCGAGCACCTTCTGAAACTGGCCAAGCGCCATCTCCGCCTCCCTGGGATTTAGCGTCGTCTCTTCGGATATTTCCTTAGCCACCTCTTTTTCTCCCACTTGGCTAAGGGTTTTCAGCGTGGGGAAAACTTTTTCGGGAAGCGTCCTGTCCAACGGATTCGCCCGCTTCACCTTGTTAAACACGATTGGCATAGTTTAAAGTTTAAATAGTTAAACCTGTGTTTGGATGTCTACTCGAGCCATCCACATCTCTCACTATCGAGTTGCGCGCGCGGCTCGGTCACCGCGTTCGCGAGTAGCGCCAAGACCGGCGGTCTTGACACGGCGGTACCTTCGGCGGCTCCCGTCGCATTTTCACGTGATCCTGTTCTTTCTCTGTTTCCTCGTTCCATTTTTACCGGTTTATAATTTATCATTGCCCCTCACCCCCATAATTCATAATTCATAATTCATAATTTAAATTGAGTTTTCGTACCCGAACAGCGTGTAATCGACGCGGATGTTGCCCGTCGTGTCAGGGGTATCCTGCCGGTCGCGCACGCCATGCGGGTAATGCTCCGCCCGGTTTAGCGAACATTGCCAATAACCGACCAAATCATCCTTGTTGGCGCGCAACTTCTTTCGCAACAGGTTGGCCGTCACCCCACCCACTGCAATAGCGCCTGTCAGCAGCGGGTTGGTTACCGCGAGCGCCGCCGTCGCTGCCGCGAGCAATCCCTTAAACGCATCGCTGTCGACCACCTCATCGGCGTCGAGGGCAAAGCGCCGGATATCCTCGTCACTCTCGATCACCCAGATTTGCACGTCCAGCGTGGCGGGGATCGCGTCGGATCGGTAGATCACCAGCCCGCTCTCGCCAAAGAGCATCGACTGGTTATCCTTGACCCCGTCGACGGCCAGCGAGCAAGACTGGTTAAACTCCCGCCCGTCGGCAAGTACCGCTTCCAGAAGTCGCTGTTCGCGCTCCGCCTCGGACAATTCCAGCAGGTCGGCGATCGTCAGCACGCGGGTGCCACGTGCCGCGTTCCCGGAAGCATAGCCGTAAATCCGCATCTCGGCACGGTTAAACAGCCCCAGAAAGCCTTCTTTGTTGTTGAAGACCTTGATCTTGTTGATTCTCGTGTAGAACATCGTTTAAAGATTTGTGGTTTAAAAAACGTTTTGTCTTTTTGCTCGTCACGTGCGATCTATCTTCCCCGGCGGCGGAGCCACACGAGCAGGCAACTCGCCAGCAGGAGGAGCGGGAGCAGGCCCATCAGCGCGTACTTGCTGACCTTCACGTTGAAGCCGGTGACGGTAAGCGTGTTGTCCGGGGGCGTCGGGCGACGTACGTCGATCGGCACCTCGTTGTCGGACATCCAAAAGAACGATCCCATGATCAGGTTATAATTCGCCGCCGGGACACGAAGGCGCTGGATGCTGATCTCCCCGTTACTCAGGCAGTCGGCATCGCCCGTGATCAGGATCCGTTGCTCCTTGCCGTTTACCTGCCGGGTCAGGGCCAGCGCCGTCGGGTAGGAGCGAGCCACCTCGCCGATCGCCGGGTTCAGGCGGACGGTGTCGTCGATAAAGTTGGTCGTTTCCAGCTCGTTCCAACTGTCCAGCGTGTCGCTCACGAGTAGTGGGATCACGGTGTAGCCCTTGTCCGCCGTGTATTCCAAGCCCACGCAGCCGGGCATCGTCACCACGTTGCCACGGTTGTACATGGCGTCGTAGATGTATGAGATTTCTTTTCCTTCCCTCGTCAGGTGGGACCGGATGAAGTCCGGCTGGAAGTTGTTCTGGTTGGCGCCGCTTGCCGGGGCCGTGGCGGCGGGCTTTTCCTCTTTCTCCTGTTTCTTTTCCACATGTTTCACCAGTTGTCCCGGCATAAACCGCACGCCGAAACGCTCGACGAGGGGGTTCATGACCTCCTGCCGCCGGGTCTCGCCGAGGATGACGAGGTTCCCGCCGCGGGCAATATAAGCGTCGAGGTTTTCCTGTTCTACCGGGGTCATCGAGTTACGCACATCGGCGATCACGAGAATATTCACGTTGTCGGGCACTTGCCGATCCAGCCGTATTTCTGCCATATCGAATCCTTGATTAACGAGCGAGTAACGGAACGGTTTGTCTTGCGAGAAGCGGGAATAACCGCGGTCGCCCTCGCTGTTAAACTCGCGTTCACCGTGGCCCGCGACGAAGCCGATCACCGGTAGTTCCATGACGAGGCGTTTCAACGCGGCGGAGATTTCCGTCTCGTCGGGGTAGCGCATGTTGTCGTCGAACATGCGCAGGAAGGTCTTTTGACCGTTCTCACGTTCCAACAGGCGCACCATGCGATAGCCTTCCGGCGCGAGGTCGATCATCTTGTTGATCTCCTCCGGCGGCATAAACATCGTCGAGTCCACGTTCGCCGACTTGCTAAAGTTCCCGAGCATTTGCTGGACGCTCATGTCCGGGTAGCGCCGGGCAAGGTTGGGACTGCCCGTGTTCGTGTAGTAGTAGACGTATTTCACCTCCATCTCCGGCTTGAAGCGGATATACTGGCCAAACCGCTCGATATCATATTTCCGGTTGGCGGGCAGGCCATTCCAGACGTTATCGTCCAGTGCGTTCACGTAGACGGTCATCTTTAGCCCGCCATCAGCTTGCTTGATAATCTCCTGGCTATTCTCTGTCAGCGTGCGCTGTTTCGTCCGCGTGGCGTCGTAAAAGCCCATCAACGTCGGGCGGGAAGAAATATAACCCAGCATCAACGCGACGGCGAGCACCCCGGCGTATTTCGAGAACGACACTTGCCAGCGCGCCTTCTGCCGGGTGGCCTTTAACCGCAGGATCGATAACGCAAGGAACAAGCCCGCCACGATCACGAAGTAGAGCACGTCCTCGCTACAGATCAACCCGTTGATCGACTCGTCGGCGCGCCCGCCGATCGAGAACCAGTAGGTCAACTCCCGCACGAAGTCGTACTCCTGCCCGAAGCGGCCGATAAAGTTCAGCACCGCCAGCGTGGCCAGCGTGCCCATCGCCGCGACGACTTGATAAGAGGTCAGGCTCGACATAAAGAGGCCGATCGCCGCGTACGTGCAGATCAACAGGTAGAGGCCCAGCATCCCGGAGAAAGCCAGCGTGTAGTCAAAATCCTTTACCGCGTAGCCAGCCCAGAGCACGAAGAGGAACAGGACAAGAATCATCACCAGCCCGTAGACCAGCATCGACAGGTACTTGCCGAGGATGATCTGGCTGTTCTTCACCGGCGAGGAGTAGAGTAAATTAATGGAGCCACTCCCCAGCTCGCGGCTCATCAACCCCATCGTCAGTAGCGGGATATATAAATAGAGGTATCCCTGCACGGTCGTGAACAGGCCGTTATAACCGCCAAACAGTCGAAGCGTTAAATTGTTCACGCCGTAATTCAGCTCTTGGTTCCGCATGAACATCTCGAAAACGTTAGTAAAGGCCATCGCCGCCTGGAACGTGAAGACGATCAGGATTAACCACGCCACGGGAGAACAAAACAGGGCTTGTAGCTCCGTCAAGGCTATCTTGCGTATTATTTTCATGGATTGTGTTTTTTTAATTGAACGTTAATTGCATCATTTCTTTCTCGATAACTCGGCAAAGATCGTGTCGAGGGAATTTTTCTCCACGCCGATCTCCGTCAGGCGCCAGTCGCGGGTCACGCTCGCCTTCACGACGCGGTCGACCACCTCGCGGGCGTCCGTGAACTTTAACCGGAAACGGTTGCTGCCCAGCTCCTCCACGCCGACAACGCCCTCGATGACGGCAAGGTCTGCCGCGGGAGGGGCCTCCGCCAGCGCGACGAGCAACGTGTTCGGGGCGATGTAGTTGTCAAACTCGTCAACGGTACCGGCAAAGACAAGGTGCCCCTGCTCGATCATGCGGATATAGTCACACGTGGCCTGTACCTCGCTCAGGATGTGCGTCGAGAGGATCACCGTGCGTTCCTCCGCGATTTCCTTGATCAGGTGGCGAATTTCCAAAATTTGATTGGGGTCAAGCCCGTTAGTCGGCTCGTCGAGCACGACGAGCGCCGGTTCGTGGATAATCGCCTGCGCGATGCCCACGCGCTGCTGGTAGCCACCCGATAGGTTGCGGATCAATCGCTTGCGAAAGT
>JAISAV010000018.1 GCA_031266545.1 Odoribacteraceae bacterium
CAGACCCCGCAAGCCTTCACGCTGGCGACGATCCGGGCGGCCTACGACAAGGCGCTTGCCGACCCCCTTTTCCGTGCCACGGATGATTGCGGCGTGCTCATGCGTTACCTCCCGGGAACGCGGATTTGCATCATCCCCGGCGAGGAGGCAAATATGAAATTGACCTACCCGGAAGATATTTTTTTACTGGAAAGTTATCTCCGTCGCGAGGAAAGCGGCTTGTAGACATTCGTCCAAATTAGCGTGACCTCGATATAGTCAACCTGCCGGAAGGAGTTTGTGAAAATGACGAATCAATACCATTTACTCAAGAAGATCGCATTCAAAGCATGGAGGAGACGCTCCTTATTTTCTAAAGTTCCTTTTCATATGATAACGTTTGCTCGGCGTATAGGCCGGGTGGGTTTCGGTTACGTGTAGCATGAGTTTACGCTACGTGTAGCGTAAGTTTATAATACGTGTAGCGTAAAGTTCGGCTACGTGTAGCGTAAACTTACGCTACACGTAACGTAAAGTTTGTCGACGTGTTGACGAAAGTTGATGAACGTGTCGGGGAGTTTTCCCCGACACGTTACCTAAATGTCCGACGTTATGTAGTGGCAGAACACTACATCTTATTCCGCGTCGTTTGCGATGCTGCTGGCGGGACGCAGGGAGGCCTTGTTGACCACGTCCATCAGTTCGGCGGCCGGGATAAAGCGGATCTTGAGCCCCTTCAGGTTGTGGGCGGTTACCTCTTCCTTGGTGTCGGAGGGGGTGCTGTTCGCCCGCACGTGAAAGGTTCCCAAGCCTTCCAGTTCCACCGTGTGGCCGTCGGCCAGCAGGCGGCCGGTGATTTTACCGGCGAGTGACAGCGCGACCTCGGCCTCCTTGGGGTCGAGGGTGGTCTCGTCGGCCAGCAGCCGGGCAACCTGCTTCGTTCGTACTAACCCGAGGCTTTTCAGGATCAGGTACCACTTTTTCTCACTCAGCGGGTCGCCGGGCTTCCCGCGTTCCATCTTGTTAAAAAATAAGGTCATAATTTTACGTGTTTAAATGTTGATTAATTGGTTGTTACTATTAACGGTTGCCCTTCGCCCGGTGTAGGCAGGGCCTACGCCGGGCAGTGTACAGGAGCACGTTATTTCTACTTGTTTGATTGCCTTCATATGGCAGGTAGGGTCAGCGCGGGAAGAGGGTTTTTAATTGCTCGTCGAGGGCGCTGCTGTCACCGACGTAACGGCCGATGATCACGCCGTTTTTGTCGATAAGGATTTTGGTCGGCAAGGCGTGGATACCATATAACTCGCTAATATCCTCGCTGCGATCGAACCCGCCGGTAGGGCTACGCTTCAAGCCGCGCAGCACGTGATAGAAGTCGTGAAGACCGTCTTGTTCCACGGCGGCGCGCCACCTGTCGGGGGCGGAATCGTCGTCGGAGACGCAGACGACGAACAGGTCATCCTTGTACTCTTGATAGAGAGCCTTCAGGTGCGGGTTCCCCTGCCGGCAGGGGACGCACCACGAGGCCCAGAAATCCAATAGGATGTATTTCTTGCCCACGAGCGCGGCCAGTTCGAAAGGGGTACCGAGGATATCCGCCGGCTTGCTAAACAGGGAGGCGACGCTACCGGGCGACCCGTTTTGCAATTTCTCCAGCTCGCGCCCCAGCGCCCTTCCCATTACCCCTTGCTTGACCCGTTCGCTCAAGGCGTCATAACCGTTTCGTGCCTCCTCCGACGAGAGGGACGAGAAGGACACGAAAAGCAAGAAGGCGGAGACGTACGAGTCGGGGTGTTCCCGGGTAAATTGGTCTTGATTCGCCCTTACCTGCGACTGGAGGAGAGTGACCTGCTCGAGTATGGCGGCTTTTTTGTCTGGGTCTTGCTCCGCGTAATACGCCTCAAGGAGGGGGCGTATTTCTCGCGTGAGGTCGGCGTTCAACACTTCCAGTTCCTTGTATTCATCATTCGCACGGGAACCGGTTAGCCGGTAATTCTTGAAATCTCCGGCGGTCACGTCGATCGTCATCTTTCCCTCCTCGATATAGAAGGTTGCGATGTCGTCCTTGTCGTTCGGGTTCAGGTAAAGGGATGCATTCGTCGCCCCCCGGATCTCGCCCTGAAAGTGGAAGGCGCCGTTGACGATAGAGGCGCTATCCTTTGCAGGCGTCTCGCCCCACGCGGTCATGTAGCTCAGGTAAATCTTCACGTTCTCCTTGCCGCTGATCCGGCCGGACAACTCGAAAGGTTGTTGCGCGTTGGCGCCGAAAGAGAGGGTCGCCAACAGTAAAATAAAGATTGTTTTCATGTGATAGAATTTAAAGGGTTATTATCGTTCCCGGTAAACCACGTCCGCGATCCGGGCGAAACCAGTGTACTCGATTCGCTTGGAGACGGAATTAGTCGCGCCGTTCACCGGGTAAAAGCCGAGCTTCCCGCCGTTGACGTCCGGTGCCGCATTGTCGTAAGAACCGACGATCAACTCGAACTGCCGCGCCATAAACTCGTCTGACTGATCGCTCAAGTTTCCAAGGCTTATCTGCGCGTAGAGGTTGAATTTTAGCAGCGTGACCTCCTCCGTGGCGCCGAGGTCGACGGCGGCGAGCGGGTAGGTCGCGTTGGTGCCGAGGTTATGCAGGTAGACCTTGTTCCCGGCGGCGTAGAACATGAAGGGATACTGCGAGTGAAACGCGTAAGCGGTGGCCTGATCGAGGTCGGGCGCGTTCAGGTTCTCGTACTTGACCTCCTGCGCGAAGCCGTTGCCGGACATGTTAATGCCGTAGACGACCCGTTTCCCGGTGGCGTCCTTCAAGAGGGTGTAGACTAGCCCGCCGGAGTAGCGCGTGCCCTCCATGTGGAGCAAATCCATGCCCGTCTGGTAACTGAATAGCGCGCCGGGCGGGTCGACGAGTGGAGTCATGACCTTCCGTGCCGCATCGGTGGTGCCATAGCTCCATCCCACGAAACGCTTGTTGTCGATATCGTAGAAGAGGGCGGTGTTCCCGTTACCCGGCCTGACCATGCTAAGCCCGACGAAGGGCGCCACGCGATACGTGGGATCGTCCAGCAGTGCGGGCGTGTTGATCGGGCTTTCAAAACCGGCCCCCGCCGAGCCGAAGAATTGCGCGTAAGCGTTGCCCGCGTCCGACACGGCAAAGGTGGCTTTCGGCCCGTTCACGTCGCCGGTACCGACGAGCGGGAGATAATAGACGATATGCTCCGTGGCCGGTGGAGGCGTGATAAAGTGAAACATCCTGATCTCGTAAGACTCGTCCGTGCTAAAGGTCGTCTGGTTTAACAAAAAACCGCCTTCTTTTGACAGGAGATAGATGACCGTCCCCGTGCCGGAGTAATTCGTTACGTTATAACCAATACGCGTGGCGTGATGCACTTCCGGCAGGCCGAGGAGTGTCATCACGTCATGGGCGGTGACGATACGATCGGCGGAAATGCGCGAGATCATGTCCAGCCGTACCCGCTCGTCGCTCCCCTCGTTGCAGAGCACCATGTAGCCCTCGTACACGGTGGAGGTAGCCTTGAAGGTAAATTGGGCAGAGGCGGCCAGCCCCGTACGTTTATCCGTGGCGATAAACCAGCAGTAATACGTGCCCGTGCGGAAATTGGCCAGCGTGTCTAATTCCATCATGCGCGCCATCGTGTCACCACGTCCTGTTTTATAGACGAAAGAAAAGTTTGGATTGTCACCCTTGATCACGCCCTCCGTCGAGGAGGTAATCACGGGGCGCACGACGAGGCGCTCGGCCCCGCTTAACGCCTCGATCATCTC
>JAISAV010000047.1 GCA_031266545.1 Odoribacteraceae bacterium
CACGAAAAAAAGGCTGCCCGGAACGTTGCCCGGGCAGCCCTTCGCGATGGCGTTGGCCACGCGTTATTTCACGGTCGCGGTGTAGGCGATCAGGTCGATGACCTTGTTCGAGTAGCCCCACTCGTTGTCGTACCACGCGACGAGCTTCACGAAGGTATCGTTGAGCGCGATACCGGCCTTCGCGTCGAAGACGGAGGTGCGAGACTCTCCCACGAAATCGGAGGAGACCACGTCGTCCTCGGTATACCCGAGGATTCCCTTCAACTCGTTTTCCGAGGCCTCCTTGACCGCGGCCTTGATCGCCTCGTAGGAGGTCGGCTTGGACAGGCGGCAGGTCAGGTCTACCACGGAGACGTCCAGCGTCGGCACGCGGAGCGACATGCCCGTCAGCTTGCCCTTTAACTCCGGGATCACCTTCCCGACGGCCTTGGCGGCGCCCGTGGAGGAGGGGATGATGTTACCGGCGGCAGCGCGCCCGCCGCGCCAATCCTTGGCGGAGGGGCCGTCGACCGTCTTCTGCGTGGCCGTGGTGGCGTGTACCGTGGTCATCAATCCCTCGATGATGCCGAACTTGTCATGAATCACCTTGGCCAGCGGGGCCAGGCAGTTGGTGGTGCACGACGCGTTGGAGATGATCTCCTCGCCGGCGTAGCTCTTGTTGTTGACGCCCATCACGAACATGGGGGTGTCGTCCTTCGAGGGGGCGGAAAGCACCACGCGCTTGGCGCCGGCCTTCAGGTGCGCGCTGGCCGTCTCCTTGGTCAGGAAAAGGCCGGTGGACTCGACCACGTACTCGGCGCCCACCTCGTTCCACTTCAAGTTTTCCGGGTTCCTCTCCGACGTCACGCGGATGGCCTTCCCGTTGACGACGAGTTTTCCCTCTTTCACGGCGACCTCTCCCTTGAAGCGCCCGTGCACGGAGTCGTATTTCAACATGTAGGCCATGTACTCCACGTCGATCAAGTCGTTAATTCCCACGACTTCCACGTCGTCGCGCTGGACGGCGGCACGAAAAACCAGGCGGCCGATCCGGCCAAACCCGTTGATACCCATTTTAATCTTTGACATACTCTGATATTATTAAGCGGTTACTATTATACTTTTTCCCCGGCAAAATTACGGATAAAAGATGAGACGCGAAAATTAAGGTGCCTTATTACGTTAAAAATGTTGGCGAAAGAGCATATGTTTTAAAACAATCTGTTATCATCCCGCGAAAAAGGGAAAAACGCTTGCTTTATTCAAATTTTTGTCATTCCTTCGCGCATCCATTCAATCCGTAGAAAGATTGTTTGAATTATAAAGAGGAGTAGAGAGAACGGGCTCACCGAGACTCCGGCAACCCCAGGGGCTTTCCCGGGAAGGTGCCAAAACCCGGCCTGAATAGTTCAGGAATTATAATTTAAACCGATATTACATGAAGAAAGAAAATAGAAAATACTTGCCTGTCTTGGCCCGAATGCGTTGATCCCGTCAACGTTTCTCGTCGCGCTACCCGCGCGCCCGTACCTTAATCACAAATATTTATCCTAACAAATTATAATCGTTGTACTATGAAATCATACGCGGAAATTAACGATAAGATCAAGAGCGGAAAGGCCGTGGTGCTCACGGCCGAAGAGGTCTCCGCGCTGGCGAAAGAGCTTTCGCCGGGAGAGATCGCCGAGAAGGTGGACGTGGTGACCACCGCCACTTTCGGCGCCATGTGTTCCTCCGGGGCGTTCCTGAATTTCGGGCACGCCACCCCCCCGATCCGCATGGAGCGAATCGAGCTGAACGGCGTGCGGGTGTGCGGCGGGCTGGCCGCCGTCGATACCTACGTGGGCGCCACGGACTGCAACCCGGAAAGCCCGGCCTACGGGGGGGCGCATATCATCGAGGAGCTGGTGGCCGGGAAAGAGATCACGCTGGAGGCGTGGGGGAAGGGTACCGACTGCTACCCCCGCAAGCACATCAAGACCCGCGTCAGCGTGGAGAGTCTCAACGAGGCTTACCTCTATAACCCGCGGAATGCTTACCAGAATTATAACGTGGCCACCAATAGCACCGACCAGATCAAGTACACCTACATGGGCACGCTCCTCCCGAAGATGAGGAACGCCGCGTACAGCACGGCCGGCGAGCTATCGCCGCTGATCAACGACCCCGAGTGCCGCACGATCGGGCTGGGTACCCGCATTTTCCTCTGCGGGACGGAGGGGTTCGTCGCGTGGAACGGCACGCAGTTTCACTCCACCAAGCCCACCAACGCCCACGGCATCCCCACGAGTAACGCGCGGACGATCGCCGTCATCGGCGACCTGAAACGGATGAGCACCGATTTCCTGCGTGGCGTCTACTACGAGAAGTACGGCACGAGCCTCTTCGTGGGTATCGGCATCCCGATCCCGGTGCTCGACGAGGAGATGGCGCGCCGCCTCTCCATCCGCAACGAGCAGATCGACACGACGATTATCGACTACGGGGACGGGAACAAGGTGCTGGGCACGACCAATTACGCCGCCCTGCAATCGGGCGAGATCGTGATCAACGGCCAGCGCGTGCGCACGGCCCCCGTCGCCAGCCTTGCCAAGGCGAGGGAGATCGCCGCGATCCTCAAATCGTGGATCGAGAAAGGGGATTTCCTGCTGACGGAACCCGTGCGCCCGATGCCTACCGGCACCTCCCTGAAAGGGCTGAAAGAGAAAGAGTGTTAACGCCTAAATGAAAAAGAGATGATCAAGAAACTTGTACTTTCCTTTCCCGTGGACACGACCGACCGGCCGCTGATATACGACCTGATCCGCGTCCACGACGTCAGCATCAACATCCTCAAGGCCGAGATACAGCCCGGCAAGACCGGCTCGCTGCTGGCCGAATTCGAGGCTGACGAGGCAAAAATCGAGGAGGCCATCGCCTACCTGAACGATAACGGCGTGATGGTAAACCCCGTTTCCAGCAAGGTGTCGTACGACAAGAACCGCTGCATCAACTGCGGGAACTGCGTCTCGGCCTGCTTCTCGCGGGCGCTGACGATCGCCGCGCCCGACTGGATCCTTAACTTCGACACCGAGCGGTGCATCGCCTGCAAGTTGTGCCTCAAGGCGTGCCCCCTTAAACTGTTCAAGATCGAGTTTGCCGAGATATGACCCGGGACGGACGGATAGAATACCGGGAACGAACCTACCGGCAATGCCTGACGGAGGCGCGATGGCGCTCTTTCACCGTGAAATACAAGGAGACGGATCTCTGGATAGGGGTAGACCGCGCCTCGTGGCGCCCGGGGATGCCCTCCCGCACCCTCTCCCTGGTGCGGGCGTTGCGGGAGGAGATGGACCGGTACCTTGACCTCGACCCGGGATATGCCGCGGCGTTGACGCCTTATCCCGCCGGGGAGGGCGCCCCGGGGATCTTCCGGGAGATGTCGCGCGTCGCCCTCCTCTCCGGGATCGGCCCGATGAGCGCCGTGGCGGGGGCCGTCGCCCGGCGGGTCGGCGAGACCCTGCAACGGGTTTTCGCCTGCCGGGAGGTGCTCGTCGAGAACGGCGGGGACATCTACGCCGCCATCGAACACCCCGCGGACATCGCCGTCTTTGCCGGGGCCTCTCCCCTTTCCGGGCGGGTGGGGCTGACGATCCGGCCCGACCGGTCGCCGCTGGGGATTTGCACCTCGTCGGGCACGGTAGGCCCCTCGCTGAGTTTCGGCAAGGCCGACGCCGTCACGATCGTCTGCCGGGATTGCGCCCTCGCCGACTCTTACGCCACGGCCTTCGGTAACCGGGTGCAGGCCGAGGAGGACATAGACTCCTGCCTCGAGGAGATCGGAAAAGTTCCCGAGATCCTCGCCGCCGTCTGCATCAAGGGCGAGCGGATCGGCATCCGGGGCGAATTTGACTTAAAAATCTGGAAATAATGAACATCATAGACGAATTAAACCAACGCATCCTGATCTTGGACGGCGCCACGGGAACGGCGCTGCAACGCTTCCGGCTGACCGAGGAGGATTTCAGGGGAGACGAGTTCAAGGCGCACCCCGTGCCCCTCAAGGGGAATAACGACCTGCTCAGCCTCACGCGCCCCCACCTGATCCGGCAAGTGCACGACGCTTATATCGAGGCTGGCGCCGATATCATCGAGACCAATACCTTCAACGCCAACGCCATCTCGCAAGGCGATTACCGGTGCGAGGAGCTGGTCTACCGGCTCAATTTCGAGGGGGCGCGCCTCGCCAGGGAGAGCGCCCGCGCCTGTCCCGACCGGGCGATTTACGTGGCCGGGAGCATCGGGCCTACCGCGAAGTCCGTCACGCTCGCCGCGGACGCCAACAATCCCGGCCGCCGGGAGGTCGACTTCGACGCCATCGAGGCGGCCTACGCCGTGCAAGTGGCCGCCCTGATCGACGGGGGTGCGGACTTGTTGCTGGTGGAGACCATCTACGACGGGTTAAACGCCAAGGCCGCCCTTCACGCCATCGCCCGCGTGCAACAGGAGAAGGGCACCGCGCTCCCCGTGATGCTCTCCGTCACCATCAACGACCGCAGCGGGCGCATCCTCACGGGACAATCGCTGGAAGCCGTGTACAGCAGCCTCTCCCATTACCCGATCCTGAGTTTCGGGCTGAACTGCTCGTTCGGCGCCACGGAGCTTCACGCCTTTTTCAAGACGTTGTCCCCGCGCGTCCCGCGCTACCTCTCCATCTACCCGAACGCCGGGTTGCCCAACGAGATGGGCGAGTACGACGAGACGCCCGCGTTTACCGCCTCCCGCCTGAAAAAAATGGCCGAGGAGGGGTTGATCAATATCGCCGGGGGATGTTGCGGCACCACCGCCGGGCATATCCGGGCCATCCGCGAGGCATTGCAGGGCATCCCCCCCCGCCCGTTGCCCGCCTCCTCGTCCACGCTGGTGGTGAGCGGGCTGGACGTCGTCGCGGTCGACGCGAAAGAGCGTAATTTCATCAACATCGGCGAGCGCACCAACGTGGCCGGTTCCGCCAAGTTCGCCCGGTTAATCCGGGAAAAGAATTATAACGAGGCCGCCCTGATCGCCCGCAAGCAGATCGAGGAGGGGGCCTCCATCATCGACATCAACATGGACGACGCCATGCTGGACGGGACGGCCGAGATGGAGCACTTCGTGCGCGTCATCAGCAACGAACCGGAGATCGCCCGGGCCGCCCTGATGATCGACTCCTCGTGCTGGCCCACGTTGCTTGCCGGGCTGAAGAACGCGCCGGGCAAGAGCATCGTGAACTCCATCTCGCTCAAGGAGGGCGAGGAGGAGTTCCTCGCCAAGGCCACCGAGATCCGGAGGCTGGGGGCCGCCGTGGTCGTGATGGCTTTCGACGAGGAGGGACAAGCCGCCACGTTCGAGCGGAAGATCGCCATCTCTCGCCGGGCGTATGACCTGCTGACCACCCGCGCGGGCTTCCCGCCGGAAGATATTATCTTTGACGTCAACGTGCTGGCCATCGGCACGGGCATCGAGGAGCATAACGCCTACGCCGTCGATTTTATCGAGGCGGTGCGCTGGATCAAGCGGGAATTGCCGGGATGTCACACCTCCGGCGGGATTTCCAACCTCTCCTTCTCTTTCCGCGGCAACAATCCCGTGCGGGAGGCCATGCACTCCGTTTTCCTCTACCACGCCATACAGGCCGGTCTGGATATGGGCATCGTCAACCCCGCCCTGTTGCAGGTGTACGACGACATCGAGCCGGAACTGCTGGCCGCCGTGGAGGACGTGGTGCTCAATCGCCACCCCGACGCCACGGAGCGACTGACCCTGCTCGCCGAACGCTTCAAGGATCGCAAGGGCGAGGAGAAGAGCGCCAAGAGCGAGGAGTGGCGCGAACTCCCGCTGGACGAGCGCCTCGCTCACGCGCTGGTGAAGGGGATCACGGAGCACCTGCCGCAGGATATCGCCGAGGCCCTCGCCCGCTATGCCTCCCCGGTGGAGATCATCGAGCAGCCGCTGATGAAGGGCATGGAACGCGTGGGGCAACTCTTCGGCGAGGGGAAGATGTTCCTGCCGCAAGTGGTGAAGGCCGCCCGCGTGATGAAGGAGGCCGTGGCCATCCTGCAGCCCGAAATCGAGCAGTACAACCGCGGGGAACATGCCGCCCGGGTTACCCGCCTGCCGCGGATGGTGATCGCCACGGTCAAGGGCGACGTGCACGACATCGGGAAGAATATCGTCAACATCGTGCTCACGTGTAATAATATCGAGGTGATCGACCTCGGCGTGATGATCGACCACCACGTGATCGTGGAGGCGGCTAAACGCGAGGGGGCCGACCTGATCGGGGTGAGCGGCCTGATCACGCCCTCGCTCGGCGAGATGGAGCAACTGTGCCGCTTGATGCAAGAGGAACAACTCGCCATCCCCCTGATCGTGGGGGGCGCCACCACCTCGTCCGTCCACACGGCCGTGAAGCTGGCACCGCTCTATGATTATTGCGTGGTGGACGGGGGCGACGCCTCTCAAACGGTGGGCGTCGTGAAGCGCCTGCTGAATGACCGGGAGAGGTATATCCAAGAGATCAAGGTGCGCCAAGAACAGATCCGGGCGCTCCACCGGGCGAAAAACACGCGCCTCGTTTCGCTGGACGAGGCGCGTCGCCAGGCGCCCCGTTATAGCCGGGACTCCTATCTGGCGCCGGGATTCGGCGAGCATAACCTGCTGGGAAAACAGGTGGACGTCGGCCATTTTGCCAACCTGATCGACTGGACGCCTTTCTTCCACTTCTGGGGCTTCAAGGGGAAATTCCCGGAGATCATCTACGCCAACGAGGAGGCCGGGCGCGTCTACGAGACCGCCCTGCAACGGCTGGGCGAGATCATCGCCGGGCAGGAGTTTGACGCCGCCGTCACGTTGCGCTTCTTTGACGCCTACGCGGAGAATGACGATATCGTGCTCGACGGGACGCACCGCCTCCCGATGCTCCGGCAACAGGAGGAACAGGGCCACTTTCTCTGCCTTTCCGACTTTATCGCCCCGCGGGGCGAGGGGACGAGCAGCATCGGCTTGTTCTGCTTGAAGGTGGCCGACAAGCACCCGCGGTGCGATTGCCGCGATTTCGAGCACCTGCTGCGGGAAAGCCTCTGCGCTCGCCTGACGGAGGCTTTTGCCGAATGGATGCAGGGGCAAGTCGAGGAGGGGTATCACGTGATCCGCCCGGCGTTCGGTTACCCGACGTGCCCGGATCATGCGTTGAAACGGGACGTCTTCGACCTGCTCGACGCGACGAGGGAAGTGGGCATTACCCTGACCGCCAACTACTCGATGTTCCCCGCGACCAGCCTGTGCGGCATGTTGATCGCCCACCCGGAAGCCCGCTACTTTAGCACCGGGAAGATCGGGGAGGATCAACTGGAAGACTACGCCCGGAGACGGGAAGGAAAAGAGGTAAAAATGTAAAATAACAACGATATGAAAGTGATAGACATTCTCGAGAAGGCCACCGGCGCCCTCTTCTCGTTCGAACTGGTACCCCCGTTGCGCGGGGGCGATATCCAGAAGATATACCGCGCCATCGAGCCGCTGATGGAGTTCTCCCCGCCCTTTATCAACATCACGTTCCACCGCGACGAGGAGGAGTTCCGGCAGCGCCCGGACGGGAGCATCGAGCGGGTGGTCGTGACCAAGCGCCCCGGCTCCGTGGCGCTGGCGGCGGCCATCATGAAGCGTTTCCGCGTGGAGATGGTGCCCCACGTCGTGTGCGGGGGGGCCACCCGGCACAAGATCGAGAACGAGTTGATCGACTTGAATTTCCTCGACATCGAGAACGTGATGGCGCTCCGCGGCGATCCCGTCCCCGGGCAACGCTTTTTCGTGCCGGAGGAGGGTGGACACCGCTACTGCAACGAGCTGGTGGCGCAAATCGCGCGGATGAACCGGGGAGAGTACCTCGACGCGTCCATCACCGGGGCGGTGCCCACCAATTTCTGTATCGGCGTGGCCGGTTACCCCGAAAAGCACCACGAGGCACCCAATCAAGCCATTGATATCGAGAACCTCAAGCGCAAGGTGGAGGCCGGGGCTAACTATATCGTCACCCAGATGTTTTTCGACAACGGGGCCTTCTTCCGCTTCGCGGACTCGTGCCGGCAGGCCGGGATTACCGTGCCGATCATCCCCGGCATCAAGCCCATCTCGTCCGCCCGGCAGGTCGAGACGCTGCCCCGCGTCTTTAACATTGATATCCCGGAGCCTCTCGTCCGCGAAATCCGGTCGTGCAAGAACAGCGAGGCGGTCAACCGCGTGGGCGTCGAATGGGCCGTGGCCCAGGGCAAGGAGCTGGTCGCGCGGGGCGTTCCCGCCGTTCATTACTACACGATGGGCAGCTCTGACAATATTCGCGACATCGTGAGGCAAGTTTTCTGATTTTTTACTACCTTCGCCTTGCTTTTTGTGAAACAGATGAAAGTTATTTTTATGAAACAGAACAGAATCATATCCCTGTTGCTCCTCTTGTCGCTGGCTGCCGCCTGCAAGAAAGAGGAGCCGAATATCGTGATCTACCGGGTGGATAGTCACCATATCAGCCGGTTTTTCGAGCGATACAATCTCCCTCGTGCTTACGTCGCCGGGCAGTTGAAATCGACCGAGATGATCGTGTGCCACGGCGTCGCGGACGGCACGGGAGCGGTGACGATGGGCGACACCCTCGAAAAAGTGGGCGCTCACTTCGACCGGGCCGGGTATATCACCACCGACTTGACCTATACCATCCCGGAGGATGACTCGACGTTCGTCCTGACCCTCCGCGTGGATTTCACCTACGACGACCGCCACCGGATCGCCGGCGAGTTGAGCATGACCGCGGGATCTCCCGACGTCACCTACGAGAAACAGGTCTACACCTACGACGACAAGGCGGGCACTGCCACGCGAGTCACGTCGGTCTCTACCGACAACGAGCACTTTACCAAGACCGGCGAGACGGTCTACCGCCTGGGTAAAAACGGCTTTATCGATGAATCCCTCCACGAGGAGCGGCCCATCGAGTCGCGCGTCGGTGATGGCGACTTTACCCCCCTTCCCACCTCCTCCTTGACCTTCGTCGAGACCCGGGAGGATGAACGCGGCGCGTGGACGGAAGGATATTTCCAACACGTGTTCCGGGATCAAAACGGGACGCTGATCGGGAGCGAGGTATTCGAGTATTTTAAACGCGTGAACATTTATTTTTGACGACATGAAAACATGCTATATAACCGCCTTCTGCCTGCTGCTCGCGGGCTGCGTGCTGGAAAAAGAGACCGAAGTGGACTACTATCTCGATGATCACTACTTCTCGCTGCTGGACGTCGACCTACAGCCGGGCGTCAGGGCGCTAACCATCGACATTTTCGAGGCAACACAAACAGGGTCGCGGGTCGAGGCGGGCAAGCTGCTCGCGAAGGATGATTACGAGTTTACCCCCGTCGGCCTGTGCTCGAAAAAGATCTCCTATACCATCCAGCCTTCCGGCGACTATCGCGAGAGTGACATGTTCACCTACGCGTTCGACGAAAAGACGCGCATCACGCGGGAGGTGCAGACGCGATACCCCCGCGACGGGGCGCCGGACACGCTCGTGACCGTGACCACTTACCTTTATAATGACAAGGAGGGCACGGCCACCTGCCACGAGTACGCGGGGAAAATCTCCGACGAGGAGAAGGATTACCTCCCCGTGAGCAAAAAGGTCTACCCGCTCGATGAAACCGGCCATATCTACTGGGGCCTGGCGGACATGTACACCCCGAGCCGGGCCGACGCCCCGGGGATTTACTATAAACGGATCATCCTGCATTCCGACAATCGAGGTAACTGGACGGAAAGCTACCTGCAGGAGGAGCACGATATCAATTCCTCCGCGTTTGCCGCCGCGTACGACTACACGAAACGTTACATCACCTATTATTAAATACCACCATCATGAAACATCTATTTTTCTTTGCCGCCGCTCTCCTCTTCTCGCTCGCCGCGCGCGCGCAGGAGCTGAAGGAGATCAAGTTAAACGCCCCCGACAAGAGTCGAGGTTCTTCCGTGATGCAAGCCCTCGACGTCAGGGCCTCCGCCCGCGAGATGGAGGAGACCGCGCTCTCCCTGCAAGACCTGAGCGACCTGCTATGGGCCGCCTACGGTACCAACCGCCCCGACGGGCGACGCACCGCCCCGACCGCCAAAAACGCGCAGGACATTGACCTCTACGTCTGCCTCCCCGCCGGCGCCTACCTCTACGACGCGCGGAATAACCTCCTGAAACCCATCGCCAGCGGCGACCTCCGCCCGGCGTTGGCCAGTGGCCAAGCGTTTATCAACAAGGTGCCGGTCGTGCTCCTGATCGTCTCGGACTATTCCCGTTTCCGCCTGAACGATGACGAGAAAGCCCGCCTATGGGCCGCCATGGACGGGGGAATCGTCTCCCAGAACATCAACATCTTCTGTGCCGCCGTGGGCCTCTCCACCGTGCCCCGCGCCTACATGGATCAAGAGCAGATAAAAAAGGCGCTCAAGCTGACCGACACCCAGATGCCGGTGCTCAACAACCCGGTCGGCTACCCCAAACGGGCGGCCGTACGGCCGCCCGTTTAATTATGAATTATAAATCAGGAAAAACGATGCGGGGCGCGGTCATGCAAAGGGCATTGACCGGCGCCCCGCGCCTCGTAATTCATAATTCATAATTCATAATTGGCGGCTTCCGCCCCGCGATTCGTAATTGATCACACTCCCAAGTCTTCCCGCGTGATGTGCGAGGGTAAGAATGCGGAGGCATCCCCGTTGTTTAACAATATATCCTTCACGATGCTGGAACTGATAAACGTGTGGCGGGGAGAGGTGAGCAGGAATACCGTTTCGATGCGCGAGTCCAGCGCCCGGTTGACCTGACCGACGGCCCGCTCGTACTCGAAATCGGCGGCCGTGCGCAGTCCCCGGATCAGGAACGAGGCCCCCGCCCGCTTGCAATAATCCACCGTCAAGCCCGCGTAGCCCTCCACGCTGACCCGCGGCTCGTCTCGGAATACCTTCCGTATCACTGCGATGCGCGTGGCTATGTCCCAGAACGTGCGTTTGCCCACGTTTTCCCCCACGGCCACGATGATCTCGTCAAAAAGATGCAAGCCCCGCGTCACGATCTCCTCGTGCCCGATCGTGAAGGGGTCAAATGAACCGGGAAATACCGCCGTGTTTTTCATGCTCGATGTAAATAATGATTCGTGTCGCTCGCGATGTTAATTAAAAGTTGCAAATTAAAAGGGTTTCCGCGAGACGACAAAAAAAATGGCGCGATTTCAGCGTTTTTTTATGCTGGACAGCACGTGAAGTCGGTTTTTTTCAATAGCTTCGCGGGCGTTAAACCCAATATTCTTACAG
>JAISAV010000060.1 GCA_031266545.1 Odoribacteraceae bacterium
CCTCTACGCCGTCATGGAACTCTTTAACCTCGAGGCGTTCCAGTACCCGGGAAACGTCGTCCCGGCCGAGACGTAAATCAATTACGAATTACGGATTACGAATTACGAGGGGTTGTCTATAAAAGCGCCGCGCGCTTATTGTAGATTCCCAGATCTATACCCCGGGGCCTCCGGAGTGCACTCCCATCCTTTCGGAGTGCACTCCGGCGTCTTCGGAGTGCACTCCGGCGTCTTCGGAGTGTACTCCGGGGTCTTCGGAGTGTACTCCGGGGTCTTCGGAGTGTACTCCGGGGTCTTCGGAGTGCACTCCAGGGTCTTCGGAGTGTACTCCGGGGTCTTCGGAGTGCACTCCGGGGTCTTCGGAGTGCACTCCGGGATCTTCGGAGTGCACTCCGGCGTCTTCGGAGTCCTCTCCCGTTCTTCTGGAGAGCACTCCCGTGTCACCGGGGTGTACTCCGAAAATCCCGGGGAATTTTCAAGGATTTACCTACCGCGCCCTGAAGGGACAGCATACTCATTTTCAATATGCTGCCCCTTCAGGGCGCAACGCGGTACGATATACCCGTTACCCAACGCGTCGCGTTGGGCTGGGTTATGGCGGGCTTTCAGCCCTTCAAAGAAACGACTTAGCAAAGGAACAACTTACCGCGTCAAGCCCTCCAGCAGCAGCTCGTCCGCGCGGTCGGCCCACGCGATGAACGCCTCGTTGCCGGCGTGGCGGGGGATGTAGTCCAGCAAGGCCGACAGGTTGAAATCGCGGGAGACGATCCCCGCCCCGGCGCGCGCCGCGTCGAACGCGTTGCACTCCTGTTCGACGTGCGCGGGCACCATCATCACCGGCTTGCGCGCGTACATCGCCTCGCAGACGGACTCGAAGCCGCCGGTGGAGGCGTACCCCCGGCAACGGGCCATCCTCCGGAGGAAGGTGACGCCGTCCAGTTGGTGAAACGTCAGGGTGTCGTCCACCGTCGTCTCGCGCGGCGCGCCCGGCTTGTTCCAGAAGAAGTGGAGCGGGACGCCCGGGTGGCGCCGGTGCCAGTCGATCACCTGCCCGGCGAAGCCCGCGTCCAGCAGGTAACCCAGTATAAAACCGTCGTCGCCCGTCTCCATCCGCGTCACCTCGCGCCTGAGGCGAGGCGGGATCACGCGCAGCCTCCCGGCGGCGGGCATCTCCCGGAACGAGAGCGCCAGCAAGCGCGTCGCCCGCGCGCCGGTCAGCCGCGTGAAGAAGAGCAGCGACCGTAATTCCAGCCACCGGCAACCGGCCGGGAAGACGAAACCGGGGTGCAGGAAAAGGTACTGGTGCGCCACGCAATAGACCGGGAGACGCGGGCGGGATAGCGCGAAGGTGACCCCGGCGATCACCTCGTAGAAGTTGATCACCGCGTCGGCGCCGCTGGCCGCCACGCGATGACGGATGAAGGAGACGCTCTTTATATACCTGAACGCGCGGCAGGCGTGGTGCAGGATCGTCTTGAAAAATAGCGCCCGCCGGCCGGCCCGCGAGAAGAGGAAGTAGACGCTGTCGAACGTCTCGACGGGACACCCCGCCCGCTCGACGAAGAAGGCGGGCAAGACGGCCGCGCGCGCCTTTCCCACGAGCATTCCCGTCACCTCGTGCCCCTCGCGGGCCAGCAGCTCGCGCGTGGCGAGGGCCTGCGTCAGGTGGCCGCGCCCCTCTCCCTGCACGATAAACAGGTACTTCACGCGACGGGGGGATAAAGCGTCGTCACCGCCTGCCCGTCCGCCATCGCGCGGTCGTGGTAGAGGAGGTGCCACTCCCCCGCCTCGTCCTCGGCCAGCGCCGTGAGGGACTCGACCCAGTCGCCGGAATTGAGGTAACGGACGGGGCCGTAAAACTTGTCCTCCGCGTGGTGGATGTGCCCGCAGATCACCCCGTCGCACTGCTTGGCGCGGGCCACGTTCACCAGCGCCTCCTCGAAGCCCGAGATGTAGGAGACGGCCGTCTTCACCTTCTGCTTCATCGCCCGCGCGAAGGAGTAGTAAGGCTTCCCGCGGAGCGCGCGGTAGCGGTTGTACCAGCGGTTGGCGTGCAGCAGCAGGGTGTAAGCGGTGTCGCCGAGCCGCGAGAGCCAGCGCGCGTGCGACGTCACGTTGTCGAAGATGTCGCCGTGCGTCACGTAATAACGCTTCCCGTGGCTACAGTGGATAAAATCCCTCGCCAGCTTCAGGTTGGAGAAATGGAGCGGGATCAGGTGGTCGAGGAAATCGTCATGATTCCCGCGCACGTAGATCACCTCCGTCCCGCGGTTCTCCATCATCTTCATGATGACGCGGAAGAAGAGCAGGTGGTGGCGCTTCCACGCCCGCCACGACCTGTTTCGCAGGTGCCACCCGTCGATGATGTCACCGTTCAGGATCAGCCGCTCGCAGTCCACCGAGCGGAGAAATTCCGCCGCCTCGCGCGTCTTCGAGAAGGCGGTGCCCAGGTGCACGTCCGAGATCACGACGGTAGAATAAAAAGTCCTCTTCATAATTTACATTCTCGTTAAATTTACCGCGAAGATGGCCCCCGCTTGTTGCAACGCGATGAACAAACGGGCACGATTTTGTTACAATTCACGGCACCGCCGCGCGGGAAAACGATGCTTTCCAGCAGGTTCAGGCCTTTTTCCCGGCGCAACGCTTGGATATTAAGGATATGACGCGGACTTTTACACCACTAAACAACACGCCATGAAAACACGAGAACGCGAAACGCGACCGCCGGGCCTCCACGACCCCGCCAGCGAGCACGACGCCTGCGGCGTCGGGATGGTCATCAACATCAACGGGAGGAAAAGCCACGACATCGTCGAGCAAGGGCTACAAGTCCTCGAGAACATGCAACACCGCGGCGCCGGGGGCGCCGACGACCAAACGGGCGACGGCGCCGGTATCCTTGTGCAGGTGCCCCACGAGTTCATCCTCCTGCAAGGCGTCCCCCTGCCGGAACGGGGACGATACGGCACGGGCCTCGTCTTCCTCCCGCGCGAGGAGGGGGAACAGGCCCGTTACCTCGACCTCGTCCGCGGCGTGCTGGCGGAACACGCGCTGGAATTGACGCGCGTCCGCGACGTGCCGGTCAACAGCCACCTGCTCGGCACGGCCGCCCGCGCCGCGGAACCCGCCATCAAACAACTCTTCGTCACCGGCCGGGCGAGTGACGACGAGCTGGAACGCGCCCTCTACGCCGCCCGCAAGCACGTCGAGCGCCGCGCGGGCGAGGCGGGCGATCCCAAGGCCTGCTACCTATCCAGCCTCTCGACGCGCACGCTCGTGTACAAGGGGATGCTCTCCTCCTCGCAACTCCGCCACTACTTCCCCGACCTCTCCGACCCCTGCTTCACGAGCGCCATCGCCCTCGTGCACTCCCGCTTCTCCACGAACACCTTCCCCGCGTGGGAACTCGCGCAACCCTTCCGCCTGCTGGGACACAACGGCGAGATCAACACGATCCGCGGCAACCGCTCCTGGATGCAAGCGCACGAGAGCGTCCTGCACCCCGCCGGGCCGGGCACGATGAGCGACCTCAGCCCCATCATCCAGCCCCACGCGAGCGACAGCGCCTCGCTCGACAACGCGCTCGAGTTTTTCGTGATGAGCGGCATGAGCTTGCCCGCCGCCCTCGCCATGCTGATCCCCGAGAGCCGGAACGACAAGAACCCGATCTCCCCCGACCTGAAAGCCTTCTTCGAGTACCACGGCATCTGGATGGCGCCGTGGGACGGCCCCGCCACGCTGCTCTTCTCCGACGGGCGATACGCGGGAGGGATGCTCGACCGTAACGGGCTGCGCCCCGCGCGCTACCTCGTCACCACGGACGGCGTGATGGTCGTGGCCTCCGAGACCGGCGTCGCGGACGTCCCCCCCGGGCGCGTCCGCGAGAAGGGGCGCCTCTGCCCCGGCAAGATGCTGATCGTCGACACGCTGGAAGGGAAAATCCTCCGCGACGCGGAGATCAAGGCCGCCCTCGCCGCGCGACATCCCTACCGGGAGTGGCTCGACAAAAACCGCGTGATCCTCGACGAGGTGCGCTCGGGGCGAAAGGTCGAAAACGCCGTGGCCAACCACGGCCGCCTGCTCCGCGCCTTCGGCTACACGCGGGAAGACGTCCTCGACATCCTGCTGCCGATGGCCCGCGACGCCGGCGAGCCGATCTCCTCGATGGGCAACGACTGCCCGCCGGCCGCGCTCTCCACGCGCCCGCGGGGCCTGTTCGACTACTTCCGCCAACAGTTCGCGCAGGTGACCAACCCGCCCATCGACCCGATCCGCGAGGAGCTGGTCATGTCCCTCGAGGGGTACATCGGCGCCGTCGAGGGGAACGTCCTCGAGCCGTCGCCGGAACGCTGCAAGGGATTGCGCGTGACCGGCCCCGTGCTGTCGAACGGCGAGATCGACATCCTCCGCAACCTGCGGTACAAGGGCTTCAACACGATCACCCTGCCGACGGTCTACGAGGTGGAAGAGGGCGCCCGCGGCATCGAGAAGGCCGCGGGACGGGTCTGCCGGGAGGCCGAGGAGGCCGTGGACGCGGGGTGCAACTACATCATCCTGAGCGACCGGGGGGTGGACGCCCGGCACGCCCCGCTGCCCTCGCTGCTGGCGCTGTCGGCGACGCACGACTACCTCGTGAGCAAGCGCAAGCGCACGCAAGTGGCCCTGATCGTCGAGACGGGGGAGGCCCGCGAGGTGATGCACGTGGCCCTGCTCGTGGGGTACGGGGCGAGCGCCGTGAACCCGTACCTCGCGTTCGCCGTGCTGCAAGACCTGGTGGATTGCCGGGAATTGCAGCTCGACTACCGGACCGCCGCGAAGCGATACGTCCGCGCCGTGAACAAGGGGATGCTGAAGATCATGTCGAAAATGGGCATCTCCACCCTCCGCGGTTACCGGGGGGCGCGGGTGTTCGAGGCGCTGGGGTTATCCTCGTCGCTGCTCGACGCCTACTTCGCGGGCACGAGTTCCAAGATCGAGGGGGCCGACCTCGAGGATATCGCGCGGGACGTCGCCCGCCTGCACGCCGACGGTTTCGCCCCGGGAGAGGAACCGCCCGGCGACCCGCGGCAACTGGAAGCTTCCGGCATCCACGCCTACCGCAAAGGCGGGGAGGCGCACGCGTGGAATCCCGCCGTGATCAAGGCCCTGCAGGCGGCCACGCGGACGGGCGACTACGCGAGCTACAAGGAGTACGCGCGCCTCGTCGACGAGAAGGAGGAACCGATCTTCCTGCGCGACCTGACGCGCGTCGTCCGCCGTCGACCGGTGCCCCTGGAGGAGGTGGAGCCGGTGGGCGAGATCGCGCGACGCTTCGTGACGGGAGCCATGTCCTTCGGGGCCATCAGCCGGGAGGCGCACGAGATCATGGCCATCGTCATGAACGAGATCGGCGGGAAGAGCAACACCGGGGAAGGCGGCGAGGATCCCGCGCGCGACCGGCCGCGGGAAGACGGCTCCTCCGCGCGGAGCGCCATCAGGCAGGTGGCCTCCGGGCGCTTCGGCGTGACGACGGAGTACCTCGTCAACGCCGACGAGATTCAAATCAAGGTGGCGCAAGGCGCGAAACCCGGCGAGGGCGGGCAGCTCCCCGGCTACAAGGTGGACGAGATGATCGCCCGCACGCGGCACTCGATCCCCGGCATCTCGCTGATCTCGCCGCCGCCACATCACGATATTTATTCCATCGAGGATCTCGCGCAGTTGATCTTCGACCTGAAGAACGTCAACCCGCGGGCGCGTATCAGCGTGAAGCTGGTGTCGGAGGGCGGCGTGGGGACGATCGCGGCCGGCGTGGCCAAGGCCAAGGCTGACATGATCCTCGTCAGCGGGTGCGAGGGAGGGACGGGGGCCAGCCCCCTCGGCTCCATACAGCACGCGGGGATGCCGGTGGAACTCGGCATCGCAGAGACGCAACAAACGCTCCTGCTGCACGACCTCCGCGGGCAGGTCGTCCTGCAAGCCGACGGGCAGTTCAAGACGGGACGCGACATCATCATCGCCGCGCTGCTGGGGGCCGAGGAGTTTGGCTTCGCGACCAGCGCGCTGATCGCGATGGGATGCGTGATGGCGCGCAAGTGCCACCTGAATACCTGCCCGGTGGGGGTGGCCACGCAGGACGAGAAGTTGCGCGGCCGGTTCAAGGGGACGCGCGAGCAGCTCGCCCGCTTCTTCCGCTTCCTCGCCGAGGACACGCGGGAGCACCTGGCCGCGATGGGTTTCAGGAGGCTCGAGGAGATCGTCGGGCGCGTGGACTTGCTCGAGCAGGCGCCCGCCAAGCGGGACGACAAGATCGCGAAGATCGACCTCTCGCGCCTCCTCTACCGGCCCGGCGGGAGCGAGGGACGTCCCGCGCGACACGTGCCCGGGCCGCGTCCCGCCGTCGAGAACGCCATCGACCGGGCGTTGGTCGACCTGCTCACGCCGGCCGGTCGCCCCGCACGGGTCGAGATGCCGATCAAGAATACCGACCGCGCGACAGGGGCCATGCTCGCCGGGGAGATGACCGCGCGACACGGGGCGGCGGGACTGCCCGACGAGACGCTACGCGTGACCTTCACGGGTTCCGCCGGGCAGAGTTTCGGCGCGTTCCTGTGCCCCGGGATCACCTTCACGCTCGCGGGTGACGCGAACGATTATCTCGCCAAGAGCCTCTCCGGCGGGCGCGTCATCGTGAAGCCACCGGTAGACAGCATCTTCGCCCCGGAGGAGAACGTCATCGCCGGTAACACGCTCCTCTACGGGGCCACGAGCGGCGAGGTGTTTATCAACGGGCGCGTGGGCGAGCGCTTCTGCGTCCGTAATAGCGGTGCAACGGCCGTCGTGGAGGGGGTCGGCGATCACTGCTGCGAGTACATGACGGGCGGGTGCACGGTGGTGCTCGGCCCCACGGGACGCAACTTCGCGGCCGGAATGAGCGGCGGCATCGCCTACGTCTGGAACCCGGAGGGGAATTTCGACTATTTCTGCAACATGGAGATGGTGGAGCTATCCCTTGTCGAGGAACGCGCCGATGACGAGGAGTTGCGCGCGCTGGTGGCGACTCATCACCGGTATACCGGAAGCCCGCTCGCCGGCAGGATGCTCGCCAACTGGCAAGAGCACGTCACGCGGTTTATCAAGGTGACGCCCATCGAGTATAAAAAGGTGCTGGAACAACGCAAGCTGGAAGCTCTCGATCGCAAGATCATTAATATCGAGCGGGATTATTGAACGGGCGCGGAGACGGTTCAACTTGTCGCGGCGGAATCGCAATAAAGATTTTTATTTCAATTCGCGAAATATACCCGGCGGGTGACGCGACACGGTTGCGAGTATCTTAAAAATGTGTACCTTTACGCGAGTTTAATTTAATGTTCATGGTTATGTTAATACAATTTCTAACGGACGCGGTCACCCGCGTGGAGTGTGGTCTCGGCACGCCGGAGATCATCGGGATCGCGTTGATCGTTTTATTACTGTTCGGCGGGCGCAAGATCCCGGAGTTGATGAGGGGGCTTGGCCGCGGCGTGAAGAGTTTCAAGGACGGCATGAACGGTCTCGGCGACGAGGATAAGCCGGTCTCCGACGCGAAAAAGAAGGATGAGTGAAGGGGGAGAACTGACGTTCTGGGATCACCTGGACGAGTTGCGGAAGGTGCTCTTCCGGTCACTCGTCGCGGCGTGTCTCCTCGCGGGCCTCGCCTTCGCCTGCAAGGAGACGCTGTTTTCCATCCTCCTGGCCCCGCGGGACCCGGGGTTTATCCTCTACCGCCTGCTCGGCGAGCTGGCCGCGGCGCTATCGATGCCCGCGCTGGCGCCGGGGGAGTTCCACGTGTCGCTGATCAGCACGCGGCTCACCGACCAGTTCATGGTTCACGTGAGCACCTCGTTCTACGCGGGCATCGTGATGGCCTCGCCCTACATCATTTACCAGCTCTTCCACTTCGTCGCACCGGCGTTGCGCGAGAACGAGCGGAGGTATTCCACGCGGGTCATTCTCTCCTCGTTCCTCCTCTTTTTCGCGGGGATCCTGCTGAATTATTTCATCATCTTTCCCCTCTCGCTCCGGTTTCTCGCCACGTACAAGGTCGTGGAGGAGGTGGATTTGCTCTTCGCGTTCTCCTCGTACATGGGGACGTTCGTCACGCTCTCGCTGATGATGGGACTCTTGTTCGAGATCCCCGTCGTCTCGTGGCTACTGGCCAAGCTGGGGGTACTCTCGGCGGGCTACATGACCCGTTACCGCCGACACGCCGTCGTCGCCATCCTGGTCGTCGCCGCCATCATCACCCCCACGACGGATCTTTTCTCGCTCGCGCTCGTCAGCGTGCCCATCTACGGGTTGTACGAGGCCAGCATCAGCATCGTGAAGAGGGTGGAAAAGCGAAAAAAATAAATACCTTTGTGCCCCGAAATTAAACATAGAGTATCGTGGGATTTAAAGACGAGATCGCGAGAAGGCGAACATTTGGCATCGTGAGCCACCCGGACGCGGGGAAGACAACGTTAACCGAAAAATTGCTGCTCTTCGGCGGGGCCATCCATGTCGCCGGGGCGGTGAAATCAAACAAGATCAAGAAGACGGCCACCTCCGACTTCATGGAGATCGAGCGGCAACGGGGCATCTCCGTGGCCACCTCCGTCATGGGATTCGAGTACGAGGGGATCAAGATCAATATCTTGGACACGCCGGGTCACCAAGATTTCGCCGAGGACACCTTCCGCGTGCTGACGGCGTGCGACAGCGTGATCATCGTGGTGGACGCCGCCAAGGGGGTCGAGAACCAAACGCGCAAGCTGATGCAGGTGTGCCGCGCGCGGAAAACGCCGGTCATCGTCTTCGTGAACAAGCTCGACCGCCCCGCCGGTGATCCCTTCGATATCATCGACGATATCGAGCGCGAGTTGCACATACAGGCCACGCCCCTGAGCTGGCCCATCGGTAGCGGCGACCTCTTCAAGGGCATCTACAACATCCACGAGCACAACCTGTGCCTCTACTCGCCCAGTATCCAGACGATTCAAGAGGGGATCAAGATCAACGACTTGCACGATGCCGCACTGGAAAAGCGCCTCGGCCGCCGGGCCGCCGACCAGCTCCGGGATGACCTGGGGCTGGCGAGCGAGGTGTTCCCCGCCCTGGAGCGCCAGGAGTACCTCGAGGGCGCGATCGCCCCCGTCTTCTTCGGCTCGGCCCTGAACAACTTCGGCATCCGGGAGATGCTCGACTGTTTTATCAACATCGCCCCCGCCCCCCTACCGCGGGAGACGGAGGAGCGCCTCGTCCGTCCCGACGAGGAGAAGTTCACGGGCTTTGTCTTCAAGATACACGCCAACATGGATCCCAACCACCGGGATCGCGTCGCCTTCGTGAAGGTGTGCTCCGGCGTCTTCGCGCGCAACACTCCCTACCTGCACGTGGGACAGGGTAAGACGATGAAATTCTCCACCCCCACCGCCTTCATGGCCTCCAAAAAATCGATCATCGACGAGGCTTACCCCGGCGACATCGTGGGACTGCACGACACCGGCAATTTCAAGATCGGCGACACGCTCACCGAGGGCGAAAAACTCCACTTCAAGGGAATACCCAGCTTCTCGCCGGAACTCTTCAAGTACATCGAGAACGCCGACCCGATGAAGGCCAAGCAACTGGCCAAGGGAATCGACCAGTTGATGGACGAGGGGGTAGCCCAGCTCTTCGTCAACCAGTTCAACAACCGCAAGATCATCGGCACCGTGGGCGCCCTGCAGTTCGAGGTGATCGAGTATCGCCTCCTCCACGAGTACGGCGCCTCCTGCCGCTGGGAGGCCATCAACCTCCACAAGGCCTGCTGGATCGAGGCGCTCGATGAGCAGGAACTCGCCACGTTCAAGCTACACAAGGCGCAGTACATGGCCAAGGACAAGTGGGGGCGCGACGTCTTTCTGGCCGAGTCGTCGTACATGCTTCAAGTGACGCGGGATCATTACGAGAAGTTGCTCTTCCACTTCACCTCGGAATTTTGACGCCCGTCACCCCTCCTCCTCCCGCCTCTTGCGCGGGCGAGTGACGAGCAGGTACCACGCGATCTTGACGACCACCAGCACCGCCACGCACCACGCGAACGTCCGCCAGCCGTCCCACTCGAACAGCTCCGTCCGCCCGTTCTCCTGGTAATTGATCATCTGCAAAATCGCCCACGCCATCCCGATGGCAAGGAAAAATCTCACTATTTTCATACATTTCATGTTTCTCGCCGGCAAAGATACGATCTTTCCTCCCGTTCCCGCGGACGAGGCAAAAAAAAGAGGCGCGAAACGCCCGGGGCGCTCGCCGGAAAACGCTATATTTGTCGCGATCATTCACCACACGCGCGCGAAACGATGACAAAGATAAAAAAACGGGTGACCACCCTCCTGAAATGGGCGGGCTACACGGCCCTCCTCCTCGCCGGCATACAAGTGACGACGTGGGCGACGCTGCACGGCGCGCGACAAACGCTCCACGAGCAACGCCGGGAACTCCTCGCGGCCAAGGTCGACAGCGCCCGCCGCTACTGCCTGCGCGAGAAGATCAACACCGATTTCTGCATCCTCGTGGACATGAAGATGCACTCCGGCAAGAAGCGTTTCTTCGTCTGGGATCTCTCCGCCGACACGCTGATCCTTTCCAGCCTGGTCGCCCACGGCTCCGGCGGCGAGAGCACCGCCTCCACGCCCGCCTTTAGCAACGTGCCCGGCAGCCACTGCACCTCCCTGGGGAAATACCGGGTCGGCGCCCGCGCCCCCAGCCGGTGGGGCATCCGCGTGCACTACAAGCTCCACGGGCAAGAAAGCACGAACAACAACGCCTACAAGCGCATCGTCGTCCTTCACTCCTTCGACTACATCCCCGCCCGGGAAACCTACCCCCTCCACCTCCCGCTGGGCATGAGCCTCGGCTGCCCCGTCATCAACAACACCGCCATGACCCGCCTCGACGCGCTGCTCAGCCAGCAAAAGAAACCCACGCTCCTCTGGATTTACGACTAAGTCTCCCGTTTAAGAGGCATCCAGGTATCCCGGCGAAGCATCAAAATCCGTCAATTTGCCCCCGTTTGCCCCCGATATCGTCGCTTTTAATTTTAATTAACTCAAATAATGGCCGCAAACGTATTTTTCTAATTAGAAAATTTTTTTTAAAGCGGAAAACATGTACATTTGCCACACCATATAGATAATTAACCTATTCAAA
>JAISAV010000062.1 GCA_031266545.1 Odoribacteraceae bacterium
GCCGAGGTGTTCCCCGTCGCTGATCCAGTAGCCTTTCCAGTTTTTGACGTCCATCATGCCCGTTTCAAAAGAGGAAATCTCGGAGGTCCGGGGAATATTATCCATATCCTTGATTTCCACGCGCCAGAAATATTTGGTAAAGGGCGTCAAGGGCTTTCCCGAATAGGCGACCAGCATATCGTCCGATGGCATGCTTTTATGCCAGACGGCGCCATTCCCCTTGGACACGTCGGCAGAATCCGTTCCGACGATAATCCGGTACTCCCGCTGAACGGCTCCATGCCGGTCATCTTGTAGCTGCCACGACAAGCGCGGGTTAGCGACATCAATCCCCAGCGGCTCGACCAAGTACTCGCAACGAAGCCGCACGGGTTGAACCTGTGCCTGCGCGAGAACACACGCGAAGGCGAAAGAGATCGTCAGGAAATTTGTCTTTACACGTCTCATGATCGTTTCGATTTATAGCGTTAGTTTTCTTGCTTTCACCCCTTCAAAAGTAATTTTCACCAGGTTGATCAAGCCGTTTTCGTCGAAGGTCATTTTCTCCACGCAGGTCACGCGGTGGCTTGCCATCCTGTCGCCCGGCGGGCGGCGGTGGTAAACGATATAATAATCCTCCGTGCCGGGAATATGCATGACCGAATGGTGTCCGGCGCCCGTGGCCACGGTCGAATCCGGCTGCAATATTTTCCCGACGCGCTCGAAAGGCCCGAGGGGGGAGTCGGATATCGAGTACGCGACAAAATAATCCGGCCCCGTCCAGTTCCCCTCGCTCCACGTGAAGTAATACTTCCCGTCTCTCTTGAACATGAACGGGCCTTCGGTATACCCGCGCGGGGTCACTTCCTTGAATATCTCGCCATCGTCAAAAGGCCGCAAGGCAGTGAGATCATCGTTCAACCTGACCACGTTGCAATGCCCCCAGCCCCCGTAATACATGTAATACTCGTCCCCGTCCCTGAAGACGAACTGGTCGATGGGCTGCGCCCCGTTCACGACCGTGTCCACGAGCGGTTTTCCCGGCAAATCCCTGTACGGGCCTTCGGGACGGTCGCTCGCGGCAACGCCTATCCCTCCCGTTTCGCCCTCGTGCATGTCGTTGGCGCTAAAGAAGAGGTAGTATTGATCGCCTTTTTGGAGAACGGAGGGCGCCCACATGGCTCTTTTCGCCCATTTCACCTCGGACGTGTCAATGATAGCCGCGTGCTTTGTCCACGTGATCAAATCTTGAGACGAAAAACAGTCGAAGAAGACCTGTTTTTCATAAACATCGCTGTAAGTCGGGTAGATCCAGTAGGTATCCCCGTAAATTATACCCTCGGGGTCGGCATACCAGCCCTCGAGCACGGGGTTTCCACTCGTTGAAACCTCCTTCGTTTGGCAGGAGTACAGGGCCACTCCCGTCACGATCATTAAAATACAGATCTTTTTCATGAGTCCTTATTTATTTATTCGGCGTAGTTTGGAGATCAATGACGTCAAGTTAAGAATTAACGCTCCGGGTCGTACTCCTTATTTACTTAGGTTCCCCTTCATATAACAATTTTCGCCCGGGAGACGTCATTGCGAGGACATAGCCCGAAGCGATCCAGTTTATTGAATGGTTTATGGATTGCTTCGCTTGGCTCGCGATGACGAAACGTCTCGTTATCTGGTCAAGTTCATCGTGTCGGTAGCGATCACCAGCTCTTCGTCCGTGTTGATGGACATGACGGTTACTTTCGAGTCGGGGCGGGTCAGGATCTTGTCCTTGCCCTTTACCTTGTCGTTGGCCGCGTCGTCAAACGAGATGCCGAGGAATTGCATGTTATCGCATACCATGCGACGGATCTCATAGTCATTTTCGCCGATCCCGCCCGTGAAGACGATCAGGTCGGCGCCGTTGAGGACGGCCATGTAGCTGCCGATATACTTTTTCACTTGATAGACCAAGATGTCAAGGGCGAGGCGGGCTTGCTTGGATCCTTTCTCGACAGCATCCCACAACTCGCGGCAGTCGGAGGTGGTGCCCGATATGCCCCAGAGGCCCGATTGTTTATTGATCAGGGTATTGGCTTGATCCGCGTTCAGGTTCTCTTTCTCGCAGAGGAAGAGCAGGGCGCCCAGGTCCACGTCTCCCGTGCGCGTGCCCATGATCACGCCCGCGTTGGGCGTGAAGCCCATCGAGGTATCCACCGACTTGCCCCGGTTGATGGCCGTGATGGAGGAGCCGTTGCCGAGGTGACAGGTGATGATCTTCTTCTCCGCGATGTTCCAGCCGAGCAACTTGCAGGCCTTTTTCGAGACGAACTCGTGGGACGTGCCGTGGAAGCCGTAGCGACGGATGCCGTATTTCTGGTAAAAGTGATAAGGGAGGGGGTAGATATAAGCCTCCTCGGGCAGCGTCTGGTGAAAAGAGGTGTCGAACACGGCCACCTGCGGGGTTCCCGGCAGCAGTTTCTCCATCGTCTCGATGCCGGTCAGGTGGGCCGGGTTATGCAGCGGGGCCAGCTCGCTACACGCCGCGATCTTGGCCTTCACCGCCTCGTCGATCAGCACGCTGCTGGAAAAATACTCCCCCCCGTGCGCCACGCGGTGGCCGACGGCATTGATATCGTGCAGGGAACGGAGCACGCCGTGCGTGTCATTCACGAGCGCGCGGAGGATCAGGTTCACGCCCGTGGCGTGATCCGGGATGGGTTCTTCGATCTCCACGGGTGCTTTCCCGGCGGGCTTGTGGGTGAATTTCCCCAGCGGGAGGGTGATTTTGTCGACGATGCCCTTGGCGAGGACGACCGGCTCGTTGGCCATATCCAGCAACTGGTATTTGATGGAGGAGCTACCGCAATTTAAGACTAAGATATTTATCATGATTCATTTATTATTTTACGCTTTGTTCGCTTGATTGGCGGTGATGGCCACGAGGTTCACGATATCGCTCACGGAACACCCCCTTGACAGGTCGTTGATGGGAGCGGCCATCCCCTGCAACACCGGGCCGATGGCCTCCGCGCCGGCGAGGCGCTGCACCAGCTTGTAGGCGATGTTTCCCACCTCGAGGCTGGGGAATATCAGCACGTTGGCCTTCCCGGCCACGGGACTGCCGGGCGCCTTGCTCGCGCCCACGGAAGGCACGAGGGCTGCGTCGGCTTGCAGTTCCCCGTCGATCGTCAGGTCAGGGGCCATCTCCCGGGCCAGTGCGGTAGCCTTTACGACCTTGTCCACCATCTGGTGCCGGGCGGAGCCTTTCGTGGAGAAACTCAGCATGGCCACGCGGGGTTCTATCCTCGCGATAGCCCTTGCCGTTCGCGCGGTGGCCACGGCGATTTGCGCCAGCTCTTCCGCCGTGGGGTTGGGCAGCACGGCGCAGTCGGCACAGACAATCAGGCCGTTCTCGCCATATTCCGGTTTCCCGGTCAGCAGCAGGAAGGCCCCGGAGACGACGGAGATGCCCGGCAACGTCTTCACGATCTGCAAGGCGGGGCGCAGCACGTCGCCCGTGGCGTTTCGCGCGCCCGCCACCTCGCCGTCGGCGTCCCCGCTCTTGATCATCAGCGTGGCCAGGTAGAGGGGATCGAGCAGCAACTCGAGGGCCTCTTCCCGGGTCATGCCCTTGTTCTTTCGCAGTTCCACCAGCAAGTCGGCGTAAGCCTCCCGCTTGTCGTGGCACGCGGGGTCGATGATGGTGGCCTTTTCCACCTGTTTCAGGTCGAGTGTCCGGGCGAGTTCTTTAATCTCCCCCGGGTTCCCGAGAAGGATGATGCGGGCGATGCCCTCTCCCAGCAAGATGTCGGCGGCTCGAAGCGTGCGTTCCTCGGTACCTTCCGGGAGCACGATGCGCTTGTTACACCGCCGGGCGTTTTCTTTGATTTGATCGATGAGGTTCATGATGATTACTTTTTAGTGTCGTGTTCGATGTCGCGAAGGTAACAAAAAATCTGGTAATGAACGCGGGTGCGCATTAGTTGCACGGGACATATAAAATAAATATATTCGCGTGGAAAACGTTAAACCCTTGCATATAACACGACACATGAAATCCATCACGCCCCACCTCCTCCTCGCCGCTGCGTGCGCGTTATGCCTCGCCGCGTCCGAGCGTCCCCTGCACCTCTTTATGGCCGGGGATTCCACGATGGCCAACAAGACCCTCTTCCGTCCCGCGCCCGATCCCGTCACGGGGGAAATGACCCCCGAGGTTTGGCACGAGCGAGGCTGGGGACAACTCCTGCCGGAGTTTTTCGGCGACAACATCGTCATCGACAACATGGCCAAAAACGGCAGGAGCACCCGCTCCTTTATCACCGAAGGATCATGGCAACGCCTCGTCGACAAACTGCACGCCGGGGATCATGTCGTCATCCAGTTCGGGCACAACGACGAGCCGGTCGAGAAGAAAAGCCACACCACTCCCGACGAGTACCGGCGCAACCTCGAACGCTTCGTCGACGACGTGAAAGCCAAAGGAGCCGTCCCCGTCCTCTGCACGCCCGTGCCGCGCCGCCGCTTTGAGGACAAGGGCGACTTTATCGACTCCCACGGGACTTACCTCGACATTGTATGCGGCGTGGCGAGGGAGCGCGGCGCCGTGCTCGTCGACCTCTACGAGTCCACCAAGAAGATGCTGCTCGACGCGGGGGAGAAAAACTCCGCCCGCTACTTCTGGCACCTTGCCCCCGGCGTCAACCGCCACTTCCCCGACGGGCTGGTCGACAACACCCACTTCTCCGAGGCGGGGGCAAGGGGCGTCGCCGCCCTTTTCGTGCAAGAGATCAAGCGGCAAGGCATCGCACCGCTCGTCGACCGGCTCAAGGAGAGCGAGCCACCCTACCGCTCCGCGGTCTGGGTCGCTGACCTCGGCAACGGGAAGTATAAAAATCCCGTGCTCCACGCCGACTATTCCGACCCGGACGTTTGCCGCGTCGGGGACGATTATTACATGACCTCCTCTAGCTTTAACTGCGTGCCCGGCCTGCCCATCTTGCATTCCAACGATCTGGTGAACTGGACGCTCGTCGGCCACGCCCTCCCCCGGCAGGAGCCTGCCGAGCGCTTCGACGCGCCCCGTCACGGTGACGGCGTCTGGGCGCCCGCGATCCGCCACCGCGACGGCAAGTTTTACATCTATTACGGCGATCCCGACCAGGGGATCTTCATGACGACAAGCCGGGACCCGCGCGGCGGTTGGAGCGCCCCGCTCCTCGTCAAGGCCGGGAAGGGGCTGATTGATCCCTGCCCCCTCTGGGACGATGACGGGCAGGCATACCTCGTCCACGCCTTCGCCGGTAGCCGCGCCGGGATCAAGAGCCTACTGGCCATCACCCGCCTCTCGCCCGACGGCAAGCGGGTCGTGGGTGACTCCCGCGTCATTTACGACGGGCACGACGTCGACGAGACGATCGAGGGACCTAAATTCTACAAGCGCGACGGCTATTACTACATTTTCGCCCCGGCAGGCGGCGTGACGGGCGGCTGGCAGGTGGCCCTCCGCTCGAAAAACCTCTTCGGCCCCTACGAGCGGAAGGTGATACTCGCGCGGGGGAACACCGCGATCAACGGCCCCCATCAAGGCGCCTGGGTGGAGACGGGGAAGGGCGAGGGGTGGTTCCTCCATTTCCAAGACGCTGGCCCGCGCGGCAGGCTCGTGCACTTGCAGCCGCTCGCGTGGCGGGACGGCTGGCCGCTGGTCGGCGAGGATCCCGACGGCGACGGCGTCGGGCAACCGGTCGCCTCGTGGAGCGTGCCCGCGACGGGAAAGCGCTACCCCGTGGCCACGCCCGTCGAGAGCGACGAGTTCAACACCGGCACGCTGGGCCTCCAGTGGCAGTGGCACGCCAACCCGCGGGAGTGGTGGTACTTCGCGGACGCCGCCGGGGGGCACCTATCCCTCTATTCCGTTCCCTTGCCGGGGGGGTACCGCAACCTCTGGGACGCGCCCAACCTGCTCTTGCAAAAATTGCCCGCGCCCGCCTTTACGGCCACCGCGCGGGTGACCTTCAAGCCCGATCCGCGACGGGACGGGGAGCGCGCTGGCCTCGTCGTGATGGGCGCGGATTACGCGTTGCTAACCATCCGCTCCGCGGGAGGGTCGCTGGCGCTCGTGCAGGAGGAGTGCCGGGGAGCCGACAAGGGGGGCGCCGAACGGGAAAACGCCTCCATCGCGCTGGACGGCCCGACGCTATACCTGCGCGTGCGCGTGCGGCCCGATGACACGTGCCTGTTCAGTTATAGCGTGGACGGGAAACGATTCACGACCATCGGAAAACCCTTTGCCATGAAAGCGGGGCGCTGGATCGGTGCCAAGTTCGGGTTCTTCTGCAGCCGTCCGGCGGAAAGCAACGACGGGGGCAGGCTGGACGTGGACTGGATAAGGGTCAATGACGAATGACCGCCCGGTCGCGGCCTTCTCGCGATTTGCCCGGGCGCGGGACGGGTTATCAAAAAAAAATCCCGTACATTTGCCGCGATAAAAAACGAAACCATGACACGTGACATTAAACACCCCGAGAACGAGAGTTGCTACGCCGGTCTCGCCGTGAATAAGGGCATCGAGCAGCCCGACTCGCTCAACCCCGCCATCGCCGACCGGCTGGGGCTGCTGAAGAAAAAGGAACTCTCCGTGGACGACTACCTCTCCGGCATCCTCTCCGGCGACATCAACATCCTGAGCCAGGCCATCACGCTGGCCGAGAGCGCCCGCGCCGACCACCAGTCGCGCGCCCGGGACGTCATCAACCGCTGCCTGCCCGACACCGGCCGTTCCATCCGCGTGGGCGTCACCGGCGTACCCGGCGCTGGCAAGAGCACCTTTATCGAGGCCCTCGGGAAATACCTCACCGCCCGCGGCCACAAGCTGGCCGTGCTGGCCATCGACCCCAGCAGCGAGCGCTCCAAGGGGAGCATCCTCGGCGACAAGACCCGCATGGAAGAACTCGCCCGCGACCCGCTCGCCTACATCCGCCCCTCCCCCTCGGCCGGGTCGCTCGGCGGGGTGGCCCGCAAGACCCGCGAGGCGATGTTCCTTTGCGAGGCCGCTGGCTTCGACACGATCCTCGTCGAGACGGTCGGCGTCGGGCAGAGCGAGACGGCCGTCCACTCGATGGTCGACTTCTTCCTCCTCGTGCAGATCGCCGGTGCCGGTGACGAGTTGCAGGGCATCAAGCGCGGCATCATGGAGATGGCCGACCTCATCATCATCAACAAGGCCGACGGCAACAATATCGAGCGCGCGGAACTCTCCAAAGCGCAGCTAAAGAACGCCCTCCACCTCTTTCCCCCGCACGAGTCGGGCGTCGAACCGGGGGTGCTCACCGCCTCCGCGCTTGCCGGGAAGGGTATCGATCAGGTCTGGGAAAACATCCTTCGCCACCGCGACGTCACGCTCCAAAACGGCTATCGCGAGCGCCACCGCGGCGAGCAAGCCAAATACTGGATGTACGAGACTATCGACGAGCAGCTACGCGACCGCTTCTACCGCGGGCAAAAAGAGAAGATCCTCGTCGCCGAACGCCGCGTGCAGCGAAACGAGATCAGCTCCTTCGCCGCCGCCTTCTCGCTGCTTGAAGATTATTTCGCGGGCACGGGAAAGCCATAGCCCCCCCACGATTCGTCATTCAATCTCGTTTACTCAACCTAAGTTCGTGATAAGCATAGCTCGTTAGGGCTTATATATCAATAGAAAATATTTCCCGTCCGTTCCCGAACACCGTAGGTGTTCAACCCCTGACGGGGTTGCGAGGGAGAAAAGGCCGTTTTTCTATTGATATGGATGCCCCACGGGCCACAAATAACCGATTCATCACGATTTATATCATTTCTTATCCCGAACTCAGGTTAAGTTAAGGGCTGAAGGCCAGCCATAACCCAGCCCAACGCAACGCGTTGGGTAAAAGATAGGTCTTGCTATTCTGCGCCTTGAATGGGCAGCATACTCATTTTCAATATGCTTCCCCAGCAGGGCGCAGCACGAGGGACGCGTCAATACCTCAAAGCGTTGCCGTTGGGCTGGGTTATGGCGGGTCTTCAGTCCTTCCCACTAACCGTTAACCACTAACCACTAACCACTTTTTTATCAAATCTCCTTGCGTCCATTATAAACTTTTAGTACATTTGCACCGATTTTGGTGCCGCGATCCCGTAACCCCGGGAAAGTGGTGAAAAGGGAATCAGGTGAAAATCCTGAACAGACCCGCTGCTGTAAGCCCCGCTAAAGTCTTCGAGCCATGCTCGTACCACTGTCCCGCGAGGGGATGGGAAGGACGCTCGAAGATGGAGTAAGTCAGAAGACCTGCCAAATGAAACATAGTTACAAGGCTTTCGTGGAATAAAGCCAAGGAACAACACGGCAGGCAGGTCGCGCACCATTCTTTATATACCTACCCTTCTGTTTCTCGCTTTGTTTCATGCGGGCTGTTTAAAAACAGTTTGAATGGAACGATTTTATTTTTCTACCGTTTTCGCCGCCGTGTCGCACGGCAAGGCAAGGGGCTGGCTAACGCTGCTCTTGGCGTTTATCGCCTGTTTTTCGTCCTGCCGATCTGACGATGACCCGCTCGTCCCGTCGACCCAGACGCCCGTTGCCCCGGGCGAGGACGGCCCGGTCAAGGGCTTCTTCCTGCTGAACGAGGCCAACATGGGGAGCAACAAGGCGTCGCTCGATTACTTCGATTACGGGTCGGGAATCTACCACAAGAACATTTTCCCGGAACGGAACCCCGGCATCGTCAAGGAACTGGGCGACGTGGGCAACGACATCCGGATTTACGGTGACAAGTTGTACGCCGTGATCAACTGCTCGCACCTCGTGGAAATCATGGACGTGAACACCGCCCGGCACGTCGCCACGATTTCTATCCCCAACTGCCGCTACATCGCGTTTGACAAAGGCTACGCCTACGTCAGCTCGTACGCGGGGCCGGTGAAGATCGACCCCAACGCCCGTCTCGGCTACGTGGCCAAGGTGGACACGGCGCTCCTGCAAGTCGTGGACACTTGCGTCGTGGGCTACCAGCCGGAAGAGATGGTCGTCCGTGACAACAAGCTATACGTGGCCAACTCGGGCGGTTACCGCGTGCCGGACTACGACAACACGGTGTCGGTCATCGACCTCGACCGCTTCAAGGAGACCAAGAAAATCACCGTGGCCATCAATCTGCACCGCATGGAGCTGGACAGGTACGGCAACATCTGGGTCTCCTCGCGCGGCGATTACTACAACGTGCGTTCGAAGACCTACATCATCGACACGAGCACCGACCTCGTCACGGACGTGCTGCACCTGCTGCCCAACAGCAACATGACCCTGCGCGGCGACTCGCTATACGTCTACAGCACCGAGTGGAGTTACATCACGAACTCGAACACCATCTCCTACGCCATCGTCAACACGAAGACCAAGAAGGTGGTGAATCGCAACTTCATCACCGATGGCACGGAGAAAAAGATCGAGATACCTTACGGCATCGCCGTCCACCCCGAGACCGGGGACATCTTCGTCACCGACGCCAAAGATTACGTGACGCCCGGGACGCTGTACTGCTTCTCGCCCGGCGGCAAGAAAAAGTGGGAGGTGACCACGGGCGATATTCCTGCGCACATCGTCTTCACGAGAAGGAAAATGGAGTAGTGGTTAACGGTTAGTGGTTAGTGGTTAGTGATATGAATATGGAAAGAGATGAAACGGGGTGTATTGAAAGAGAAGAGTTTTAGGTTTGCGGTGAGGATCGTGAATTTGTACAGGCATTTGTGCGAGGAGAGGAAGGAATTTGTTTTATCTAAACAGGTTTTACGTAGCGGCACGTCGGTAGGCGCCATGGTGCACGAGGCGGAACATTCTGAAAGCAAAGCCGATTTTATTCACAAAATGGCTATTGCCCAAAAAGAAATCAACGAAACAATCTACTGGTTGGAGTTAATGCTCGAAACGGAATACTTGTCGAACGCGGCGTTTGAAAGCATTAACGACGATGCAGTGGAACTTATAAAAATGCTCACGAGCAGCATTAAAACTGCGAAAAGTGGCTAATGGTTAGTGGTTAGTGGTTAGTGGTTAGTGGTTAGTGGTTAATGGCCGCAACTAACCACTAACCACTGACCACTAACCACTATTTTTTAAAACTAATATTGTAAAGTATGAAACACGCAAAAATGATGAAGTATTTACTTCTAACGATGTTGTCGGTGTCGCTGTGGTCTTGCGACAAGAAAGACGACCCGTTTTCAGGGGGCGATAATTATATCGTCGCCTTCTCGCTGACCAGCGGGGGACAGACCATCAGCGCGTCCATATCGGACGCCGAGATTATCCTCGAGAAGCCCGCGGGCTACTCGCTGAACGGGGCCACGGCCACGTTGACGTTGAGCGAGAACGCCCGCGTACTCCCGAACCCGGCGGACATTAGTGACTGGGAGAACGAGCAGTTGTTCGTCGTCACTTCCCGCGACGGGCAGAAAAGGGAGTATACCTACTCCGTGACCGGTGGCGGCAACGAGATCGCCGGATCGGTCGTCCTGCTAACGCAGGAGGAGGTCGACGCCTTCGGGGAGGGCGGCGCAACGGCCATTGCCGGTAGCCTCGTCATCGGCGCCGCGACGGGACGGGACTCGATCACGTCGCTGACCCCGCTGAACGCCCTGAAAAAGGTGGGTTACAACGTGATCTTCAAGGCGACCTACGCGGGCCGGGCGCTCGAAGGGCTGAACGCCCTCGAGACGATCGGGGGGACGTTGCGCGTCGAGACCTCCGGGCTGAAAGAGATCAGGCTGGCGGCGCTCGAGGAGGTGCTGCACGTCGACGTGGCGTCGAAATCGCTGGCGCGGCTCGAGTGCCCCCGCTTGATGCGCGTGCGCGGTGATCTTGCGTTCGCCACGACCGACTTGTCAGCGATCGACATGCCGACGCTGGAAGAGGTGGAGAGGAATCTCTCGCTGGACATTCCCGACTTTCGCAACGACGCGTCGTCGATGCAGGCGCTCGCCTTCCCGGCGTTGAAGCGCGTCGGCGGCACGTTCTCTATCGCCAACCTCGCGAACATCTCCAAGATCGAGCTGCAGGAACTCGTCTCCTGCGGGGCGATCAGCCTGACGAGCAGCGCCTCGCTCAGCACGCTTACCCTCTCGTTGCCCAAATTAGAGACCTGCGAGAACGCGCTGCTTTTCGACAACCTCGCGATGTTGCAGGAGGTGACGCTCCCGTCGCTCGAGCGGGTCGAGTCGTTCACGATTACCAGTTGTGGCAACTTGGAGACGGTAGATCTCCCCAAGTTAAAAGAGGTGGAAAAAGACCTTGATATATGCCCCTTCATCGACATGAGCGCGGACGGGTATAAAAAACTCGCGGCGTTGACCACCGTCGGGGGCGTGTTTCACGTCAGGTACGGTTACGAGACGCGGTTGCAAACAATGATCCTTCCCCCCGCGTTGAAAAGTTGCCAGAGCCTGCAATTGAACGATTGCCCCACCCTTGAGAAGATCGACGTCACCGGCATCAACATCGGGGAACTGCTGGCAGAAAAAGGCTCGCTGATCAACCTGACCATCAAGGGGGGCAAAACGTTCAATGGGCTGCTCAACATCAATGCGTACGAGAACAGTTCCGTCGCGGCGACGACGACGTACACGTATGCTTTCCCGAAACTCGAGGGGATCGAGGAGATCGGTGACCTGTATTTCGTGCCGGGATCGAGGATGGACGACCACCTGACCGTCTCCAACTTTAAAAAGGTAAACAGAAATTTTACAGTACACAGCTCTTATGCATCGGTCAAGACGCTCTTGGTGCCGGACTTGACGGAAGTGACCGGGAATCTTATCGTGAGCGCCCTTAATGGATTCACGAGGCTGGAATTTACCTCCATCCAGAAAGTGGATGGAGATATCATCATGGGCACAAATTCCTACAGCGCGCTCTTCGGATGCGAAACAATCGCTTTCCCGGCACTTGTGCAAGCGGGTGGCGACGTGCTCGTATACGTGCCAAACTCGTACATCACGAGCATCCTGATGCCGGAGCTCGCGACGATCGACGGGACGTTGCGGATCATGTACCCGGTGGACACCCGCTATAACCAAACGAACACGACCCTGACCAACCTCGACGGCTTCGCGAAGCTGACGAGCGTCGGCGAGGTAAACATCGAGCGGATGATGGCCCTTACCTCCTTCGAGGGGCTAAAGAATTGCGTGGCCAACTTGACCGACGCTCGCTGGCAGGTGAGCGACAACAAGTACAATCCCACGCTGGAAGACATGAAATCCGGTAACTGGAACCAATAAAAAATAAAAGAGATGAAAAAGATACTTCTTATAACGGCCTGCTGCCTCGCGCTGCTGGCCTCGTGCAACAAGGAGGAGGAGTCGGCGTTTTCGGGCCGGGATAATTACATCACCTCCTTCCAGTTGGCCATCGACGATA
>JAISAV010000090.1 GCA_031266545.1 Odoribacteraceae bacterium
AAAATGCAGGAGCTGAGCACGGCCCTCTTCGCCTCCGAAGATCCCGGCACGAGAGACTCCATCCAGCGCATCTTCCTCGACTTCCAGGCAGGCATCGAGGTACGCGAGGACGAGGTGATCAAGGCCAACCCGGACGCCGAGGCGACGGCCTTTTTCATCTACTACAACAGGGCCTTGGGAATGAGCAGCATCGAATCCCTGAAAGCGCTGTACAACCAGCTCGGCGACAAGGGGAAGGCAACCAAGTACGGGAAACTGATCGAGGAACAGATGCTCCGGCTGGAAAGCGTGGCCGTCGGCCAGACCGCTCCCGACTTCAAGCTGGTCACCCCCGCGGGCGACTCCATCTCCCTGTACGGCATCGAGGCGAAAATCAAGTTGATTGACTTCTGGGCCTCGTGGTGCGGTCCCTGCCGGGCCGAAAACCCGAACGTCCTCGCCGCTTACGCCGACTACCACCCCAAGGGGCTGGAAATCCTCGGCGTCTCGCTGGACACGGAGAGAGACAACTGGCTAAAAGCCCTCGCCGACGACCAGCTCACGTGGAAGCAGTCCCTCGACGCGACGGGAGTGACGGCCAGGCTATACGGCGTGACCAGCATCCCGCACACCCTGCTGCTGGACGCGAACAACAAGATCATCGCTAAAAACCTGAGAGGCGACGAACTCAAGGCAAAATTGGCCGAGTTACTGGATTAACCCGGTATAAATACCAAACCGTTTAGAAAGTGAGGCTGTTCAAAAGATTTTGAGCGCCTCCTTTCTTTATCCGCCACCGCCATTTTCAGGCAGCGCCACCCGTCCCCGGGCGAGATTCTACCGCGCCCGCGAACAGCCACCTGCCAGACGACCCCGCGACGTGAATAGCGCGTGCTAAAACTTACCCCCATGATATACAAATCCCTACTCCTCCTGCTACTCCCCCGCGTCCTGTTCGCCCAGACCCCCTGGGTAGACTCCACGCTCGACGCCCTCTCGCTGGAACAACAGATCGGGCAACTCTTCATGCTGGCCGCCTACAGCAACGACGACGCCCGCGAGGACGCGCTCGAAGAGACGATACGGAAATACCACGCGGGAGGCTTGATCTTCTTCCAGGGGACGCCCGAAAAACAAGCGCTGTTGACCAACCGCTACCAACGCGCCGCGCGCGTGCCGTTGATGATCGGCATGGACGCGGAGGGTGGCGTCGGCTGGCGCCTATCGGGATGCATCGAATACCCCGCCAACGCCTTGCTCGGCGCCATCCGCGAGGACGGCCTCGTCTACCGCGTCGGCAAGAGCATCGGGCGACACTGCCGCCTGCTGGGCATACACGTCAACTTCGCCCCCGTGGCGGACGTGAACGTGAACCCCCTGAACCCGGTGATCGGCATCCGCTCCTTCGGGGAAGAGATCGACAACGTGAGCCGCAAGGCCGTCGCCTATGCGGACGGGCTGGCCTCGCGGGGAGTCATGGCCGTCGCCAAGCACTTCCCCGGCCACGGCGACACCGACGCCGACTCGCACCTCGTGCTCCCCCGCGTAAACCACCCCGCCTCTCGCATCGACTCGATTGAACTCTACCCCTTCAAACACCTCTTCGCCACCGGGATGCCGGGCGTGCTGGTCGCGCACCTCGACATCCCCGCCTACGACCCCTCCCGCGTGCCCGCCTCGCTCTCCCCGCGGATCGTCACGCGGCTCCTGCGCGAAACGCTCCACTTCGACGGCCTGTGCTTCACCGACGCCATGAACATGAAAGGCGTCACCAGGGGAAGGAAAAAAGGCGAGGCCGACCTCCTCGCCCTGCTCGCCGGCAATGACGTCATCCTCTTCCCGGAAGACGTCGCCGCCTCCGTCCGCGAAATCAAGGAAGCCCTGGCAAAAGGCCTCATCTCCGAGGCCCTCATTCGCGAGCGATGCCGGCGCATACTGGTGGCCAAGGAAAAATACGTCCTCCCGTACAGCACCCCCATCGACACCACCCGCCTGCGCCAGCGCCTGAACGCCCCCGAGGAGATCGCCCTCAAGCAAAAAATCTACGAAAAAGCCATCACCCTCGTGAAAAACGACCGCTTCCTGCTCCCGCTGGCGCGCCTCGACACGCTACGCGTGGCCTCGCTCAACTTCGGCGACCGCCCGGCGAAAACCTTCGAGCAGGCGCTGGAACGATACGCGCCGTGCGCCCACTTCTCCCTCTCGCGGGAGGCCACCGCGGCGGACGTCAACCGGCGGGTGGAACAACTCGCCCCCTACAACTGCATCATCCTCTACAACAGCGCTGCCCGGAACTCCGCCGCCAGCCAGTTCGGCTACTCCGACCGCCTCCCCGCGCTCGTGCAAAAACTCCGCGGGAAACGCGTCATCCTCTGCCACCCGGCCGCCCCCCACGCCCTGCAACCCTACGCCCTCCTGCCGCTGGACGCCATCCTCCTCGGCTACTCGCACGACCCGATCGCCCAGGACTACCTCGCGCAAGCCATCTTCGGCGGCATACGCGTCGAGGGACAACTCCCCGCGAGCATCGGCCCGGCCTTCCCCGCCGGTTTCGGCCTGACCACCTCCAAGACGCGCCTCGGCTACCACCAGCCGGAACTAAGCGGCCTCAACTCCGTCGCCCTGCAGCGGATCGACAGCGTCTGCCGCGTGGCCATCCGCCGAAAAGCCGCGCCCGGCTGCCAGGTGATGGTGGCCAGAAACGGCTTCGTCGTCTACAACAAGGCATTCGGCTTTCACACCTACGAGAAAAAGAGGCCCAACGCCCCCACCGACATCTACGACGTCGCCTCCCTCACCAAGATCATGGCCACCCTGCCCGCCATCATGATGCTGCACGACCGCCGGCAAATCGCCCTGGACTCGACCCTCGCGTGCTACCTCCCCGACCTCCGCACCACGGACAAGGCCCCCATCACCATCCGCGAGCTACTGCTACACATGTCGGGGCTGAAACCCGCCATCGCCTTCTTCCAGCACGCCGTCGACCCCGCCAGCCTGATCGGACGCCTGCTATCCACCCGCCGGACGCCCGCGAACACCCGCGAACTACGTGCCGGACTCTACATCAACCCCAGCTTCCGCTACCGGGACAGCACCTTTTCATTCAAGGAACAGGAGCACTACCGCCTCGTCTCCCCGGGCTTCTACATTCACGAGCGCTACGCGGACTCGATCCCCATCCTCCTCCGCCACTCGGAACTCTCCGGACACAAGCGCTACGCGTACAGCGACATCGGCTTCGTCTTCCTACAGCAAGCCATCGAGGCGATCACGGCCCAGCCGCTTAACGCGTGGGTGCAACGCCAACTCTTCCACCCCCTCGGCGCGGACGACACCGACTTCTTGCCGCTCCAGACCCTCGACCTGCAACGGGTCGTCCCCGCCTCCGACGATCAGGTATTCCGCGAATCCCTGCTCCACGGCCACGTCCACGACCCCACCGCGGCCCTGCTGGGCGGCGTCTCCGGCAACGCGGGCCTCTTCTCCACGGCCGAAGACCTCGCCAAGATCATGACCCTCTACCTCAACCACGGGACTTACGGCGGCCAGCGCTACATCGACTCCGCGACCATCGCCCTCTTCACCCGCGCCCAGCTCCCCCCCGGGCAAAACCGCCGCGGCCTGGGCTTCGACAAACCGGAAACGCGCCCCGGGAAACCAAGCCCCGCCGGCCCCAGCGCCCCCGCCGCGAGCTACGGCCACGGCGGCTTCACGGGCGTCTTCGCGTGGAACGACCCGGACAACCAGCTCACCTACATCTTCCTCTCCAACCGCACCTACCCGGACGAGTTCAACGACAAGCTAAACAAGGAAAACATCCGCTCCCAGATCCAAGAGATCATTTACTCCGCACTCCTCCCCCGCCTCGATGAAAAAACAACCTCTACAACTTCCCCTGACGATTATAGGTTGTCCATTATTCATTGTCCGTTGAGCCAATCGCTCGCTTACCAGTGAGCGGTTAGCTCGCTTACCAGTGAGCGGTTAGCTCGCTTACCAGTGAGCGGTTAGCTCACTTACCAGTGAGCGGTCGGCTCACTTACCGGTAAGCGCTTCCTACACTCTTGCTTGGCATCGTCTGGAGATTACGCCGAACAAAAGTTATTACGTAACGTGAGTTCGAGATAAGAAACAATATAAATCATGATGAATCGGTTATTTGTTGCCCGTGGGGCATCAATATCAATAGAAAACGGCCCTTTTTCCCCTTGCAAGCCCGTCAGGGGTTGAATACCTATGGCGTTCGTGAACGAATGGAAAATATTTCTATTGATATGAATGCCCTACGGGCAACAACCAACATGCTTGTCGATTTCTATTGATATTGCCCCACATAATTCATAATTTAAAAATGTAAGCCCTAACGGGCTATTCTTATCCCGAATTCAGGTTACGTAAAGAGAAAACGAGGCAATTGACGAGATAATTTTCCTCATCGAAAAAAAAAGATTGCCCCACCTGAATAATACACCAAAAAAACAGATACATTTGTCACGTAATTACAAAATTATGAATGATTCACCTGACCATCCCGCCGGAAAAGAAGACACCCCCGCGCCGCGGACGCCTTCCCGGATCCTCGCCCTGCGCGAGGGCGAGCGCCCCGTCCCCCTGGAAATATCCATTATATATAACCCAAATATTTATTCCCAAACCAAAAACTATTACACATGAGGAACATTCTATTCATCGTCGCTGTATCCGGCAGCTTACTTGCAGCCTGTAACCAAACCGGTTTCACTGTAAACGGA
>JAISAV010000164.1 GCA_031266545.1 Odoribacteraceae bacterium
CATGAAACCAGAGACTAAAATACTACACGCGCCCTTCCCCGCGGGCGATCCATACGGGGCGCTCAACATGCCGGTATACCACTCCGTGGCCTACGAGTTCGAGACGGCCGAGCAGATGGAACTGGCCTTTACCGGGAAATCGCCGGAGCACGTCTACTCGCGCATCACCAACCCGACGGTGCAGTATTTCGAGCACCGCGTGAAGGCCGTTTCCGGGGCGGCGGACGTCATCTCCTTCAACTCCGGGATGGCCGCCATCGCCAACGCGCTCGTCGCCGTGGCGCGGGCCGGGGGGAACATCGTCACGTCGCCGCACCTGTTCGGGAACACCTTCTCGCTGATCGCGTACACGTTGAGCGAGTTTGGCGTGGAACCCCGTTTCCGCGACCTGACCGACATGGAGGAGGTCGAGGCGAGCGTTGACGAGAACACGTGCGCCGTCTTCCTCGAGGTGATCACCAACCCGCAGATGGAGGTGGTCGACCTGAAGGCCCTCTCCGCGATAGCCCGGCGGAAGGGCGCGCCGCTCCTCGCCGACACGACGATCGTCCCCTTCACCGCCTTCCGCGCGGCGGACTTCGGCGTGGACGTCGAGATCGTCTCGTCCACCAAGTACATCTCGGGCGGGGCCACCTCGCTGGGGGGGCTGCTGCTGGATTATAACACGTTCGACTGGCGGCGCTCGCCGAAGCTGCGCCCGCTGGCCGAACAGTTCGCCACGCCCGCGTTCGCCACCAAGATCCGCCGGGAGATACACCGCAACCTCGGGGCCTGCATGACCCCTCACGTGGCGCAAATGCAACTCAACGGCCTCGAGACGCTCGCGTTGCGTTACGAGCGGGCCTCGCGGGCGTGCCGCGAGCTGGCCGCCCGGGTCGCGGGGCTGGAGGGGGTGACGGCGGTCAACCACCCCGGCCTGCCGGGTCACCCGTGCCACGACGTGACCCTCGCGCAATTCGGGGAGTACCCCGGCGCCATGTTCACGTTCGACCTCGCGTCGCGGGAAGCCTGCTTCCGCTTTATCAACCGCCTGCGGCTGATCCGCCGGGCGACCAACCTGTTTGACAACAAAACGCTGGCGATCCACCCGGCCAGCACGATCTTCGGCACCTTCAACGAGGAGACGCGCCGGCAGATGGACGTCCACCAGGAGACCATCCGCCTCTCCGTCGGGCTGGAAGCGGTCGACGACCTCTTCGCCGACCTCGAGCAGGCCATCGGGTAACGACGCGTGATTCTCGCCGGCAAGATGGATAATCTCGAACAACGACTGCTGGACAGGGGCATCCGCGTGACGGCCGTCAGGCTGCTCGTGTTCCGGGCCATGTCGACCCACCCGCAGGCCTTCAGCCTCGCCGACATGGAGGAGAAACTCGAGAGCGTGGACCGCTCCACGCTCTCGCGGACGATCAACCTGTTCCACGAAAAACTGTTGATCCACAGCATCGACGACGGCTCGGGGTCGGTCAAGTACTCCGTCTGCGGCGGCGATTGCGGTTGCTGCCTGAACGACCTGCACGTCCATTTCCACTGCCGCCGCTGCAACCGCACGTGCTGCCTCGAGAACATCGCGATCCCGCCCGTGCAGTTGCCGCCGGGCTACCGGCCGGAATCCGTGAACTTCGTGCTCAAGGGATTGTGCGACCGCTGCTCGCGCGAGGGCGTGTAAACCGGCGTTTTTTCGCCGAGCGGCGCGGGAATATCGGTTTATTCGTGTACATTTGCACCGGTTTTACAGGCACGCGCCATAAAATATCTTACTATGCAAGCACTTTCAGCAATATCTCCCATCGACGGGCGTTACCGCGACAAGGTCTCGCGGCTGGCCCGCTACTTCTCCGAGGGGGCCTTGATCCGCTACCGGGTGATGGTCGAGGTGGAATACTTCATCGCCCTGCGCGAGATTCCCCTGCCGCCGCTGGCCGGTTTCCCGGCGTCGAAAATCCCGGAGTTGCAGGAGCTTTACCTGCACTTCACGGTGGCGGACGCCAGCCGGGTCAAGAAGATCGAGCAAGTGACCAACCACGACGTGAAGGCGGTGGAATACTTCCTCAAGGAGCAGTTCGACGCGCTGGGACTCGCGGCGTACAAGGAGTTTATCCACTTCGGGCTGACGTCGCAGGACGTGAACAACACGGCGGTGCCGTGCTCCTTCCGCGACGCGGTGAACAACGTTTACTACCCGCTGGTCAACGAGCTGCTCGCGAGGCTGGAAGCGCTCGCCGAGGAGTGGCGCGACATCCCCATGCTGGCACGCACGCACGGGCAACCGGCGTCGCCCACGCGGCTGGGGAAAGAGATCAAGGTGTTCGCCTACCGCGTGAGCAGGCAGCTGGAGCTGCTGAAGAAGGTGGCCTGCTCCGGGAAGTTCGGGGGGGCCACGGGCAATTTCAACGCCCACCGCGTCGCCTACCCCGGCGTCGATTGGCCGGACTTCGCCAACCGCTTCCTGGGCGAAAAGCTACACATCGAGCGCGAGCGGTTCACCACGCAAATCTCTAATTACGATAACTTCGCGGCCATCTGCGACAACCTGCGCCGCGTGAACACGATCATCCTCGACCTCGACCGCGACCTCTGGACCTACGTCTCGATGGGCTACTTCAAGCAACGGATCAAGGCCGGCGAGGTGGGATCGTCCGCCATGCCGCACAAGGTGAACCCCATCGACTTCGAGAACTCGGAGGGGAACCTCGGCCTGGCCAACGCCCTGCTGGAATACCTCTCGAACAAGCTGCCGGTGTCGCGCCTGCAACGCGACCTCACCGACTCGACCGTCCTCCGGAACATCGGCGTGCCGCTGGCGCACACGGTGATCGCCCTCAAGTCGACGCTCAAGGGACTGGAAAAGCTGATCGTCCACCAGCCCGCCATCGAGCAGGATCTCGAGGAGAACTGGGCGGTGGTGGCCGAGGGGATCCAGACCGTGCTGCGGCGCGAGGGCTACCCCAACCCCTACGAGGCGCTCAAGGCGCTCACGCGCACCAACGCGCGGGTGACGCGGGCCTCCATCGCGGAGTTCATCGACACGCTCGACGTGCCCGAGGCGCTCAAGGCGGCGCTCAAGGAGATCTCGCCCTCGAACTACACGGGCGTTTAAGCGGCGGAGATGCGAGACCTGTTGCAGATCATCAAGCGGTTTATCCCCCCGTACAAGTTTCACCTCGCCAAGAGCGTGCTGTTTAACCTGCTGCACGCCCTCTTCGGCGTGTTCGCCATCACGATGCTGGTGCCGATCCTCGAGCTGCTGTTCGGCGGCGGCGTGGAGCAGGCGGAGCGCGTGCCCTTCGCGTGGGACGTGCAGAGCGCGAAGCAGATTTTCAATTACTACATGACCCGCGTGCACGAGGCGCGCGGCCCCGGCGCCACGCTGCTCTTCGTGGGGTTCGTGGCGATCGTCGCGACGGCCCTGAAGACGGGATTCGCCTACCTCGCCGCCCACGAGATGATCTACATCCGCAACGGGGTGGTGCGGGACATCCGCCGGGATATCTACGCGCGGATCCTCGCGCTCCCGCTGCCCTTCTTCTCGGAGGAGCGCAAGGGGGACGTCATCGCGCGGGCGACGGGCGACGTGCAGGAGGTCGAGATCTCCGTCATGAGTTCGCTGGAAATGATTTTCCAAAGCCCGCTGCTGATCCTCGTGACGCTCGCCGGGATGCTGGTCATGAGCTGGGAACTGACGCTCTTCGTCCTCGTGCTCTTCCCGTTGATGGGATTCCTCATCGGGCGCGTCGGCAGGAGCCTCAAGCGGCACTCGCGCGCCGGGCAGGACAAGATGGGCGAGGTGCTCTCGCTCATGGAAGAGACGCTCTCCGGGCTGCGCGTGATCAAGGCGTTCAACGCCGGGCGGCGGATGAACGAGAAATTCGCGGGCGAGAACGAGGAGTACCGCCGCATCCAAAACCGCCTGATGCGGCGACGCTCGCTCGCGCACCCGATCAGCGAGTTCCTCGGCACGGTGATCATCGTGATCATCCTCTGGTACGGGGGCACCCTCATCATCCACGGCTCCGGCAGCCTGACAGGCCCCGTCTTTATCACCTACATCGGCCTGTTTTACACGGTGATCAACCCCGCCAAGAACCTCACGAACGCCTACTATAGCGTGCGCAAGGGGCTGGCGGCGATGGACCGCGTGGACGAGATCCTGCACGCCGAGTCGTCGATCCGCGAGCCGCTGCACCCCACGCGGGTCGATGGTTTCGAGCGGGCGATCGAGTACGACCGCGTCTCGTTCGCCTACGTCGAGGGGTTGCCCGTCTTGAAAGAGGTCTCGCTCCTCATCCCCCGCGGGATGACCGTGGCACTCGTCGGGCAATCGGGGTCGGGGAAGAGCACGTTCGTCGACCTGCTGCCGCGCTTCTACGACGTCGCGGGCGGCGAGATCCGCGTCGATGGCGTCAACATCAAGGAGCTGGCCTTCCACGACCTCCGCGAGCTGATCGGTTACGTCAACCAAGAACCGATCCTCTTCAACGACACCATATATAATAACATCGCCTTCGGCAAGGAGAACGCCACCCGCGAGGAGATCGAGCAGGCGGCGAGGATCGCTAACGCCCACGACTTTATCCTGCAAGCGGAACGCGGCTACGACACGCTGATCGGCGACCGCGGGGGCAAGCTTAGCGGCGGGCAGCGACAGCGGTTGAGCATCGCGCGCGCCGTGCTCAAAAATCCCCCGATCATGATCCTCGACGAGGCCACCTCGGCGCTGGACACCGAGTCGGAAAAACTCGTGCAGGAGGCCCTCGACAACCTGATGCGCAACCGCACGTCGATCGTGATTGCCCACCGCCTCTCCACCGTCCGCGCGGCCGACCTGATCTGCGTCTTCCACGAGGGACGGATCGTCGAGCGCGGGAAACACGAGGAACTGCTGGCCACCGGCGGGCACTACGCCCGGTTATACAACATGCAAAATTTCTGACCGGTGGATCGCGCCTCGTACCTCCTCGGGCGGCAGGTGGAGTACCCCGCGAGCCACGACCCGGACCTGCTGCACGCCGTCGCCCGCTCGGGAAACCGGGACGCACTCGGCATCCCGGCGGCTCTTTTCCACGGCGTTGACGCCTGGCACGCCCGCGAAGCCGGCTTCCTTACCGCCCGCGGCCTGCCCGTCACCGGGGTGCTCAAGATCGTCTATCCCGCCGACAGCCCGTTCCTCGTCGAGAGCAAGTCGCTCAAGCTCTATCTAAATTCCCTGAACATGACCCCCCTCGGCGAGACCCCCGGCGAGGGGATCGCGCGCTTCGCCCGCCTCGTCCGGGAGGAGTTATCGCGCGCTCTGCAAGCCCCCGTCGAGACCTGCTTCTTCGCGGAATCCCCGCGGGATCCCCTCCCCTTCGACTTCGGCGACGACTACCCCTCCCTCGAAGCGCAGGACGAGGCGCCGCTCGCGACCTTCTCCGACTACCGCGAGACCCCCTCGCTCCTGCTCGACGACACCCGCGCCGGGGGCGACTTCCGGGCCTGCAGCCACCTCTTGCGCAGCAACTGCAAGATCACCGGCCAACCCGACTGGGGATCCATCTACATCCGGCTCAAGGCGCCCCTCCTCCCCTCCCCCCTCTCCTTGCTGCGCTACATCGTCTCGCTACGCGCCGAGAATCACTTCCACGAGGAGGTCTGCGAGATGATCTACAAGCGCCTGTGGGACGCCTTCTCTCCGTCCGCCCTCGCCGTCACGTGCCTCTACACGCGCCGCGGCGGTATCGATATCTGCCCCTCGCGCGCCAGTGCGCCGGAACTCCTACCCCCCCTCCTTTCCAATCCCCGCATGCTCTCCCGCAAGACATTCCGACAGTAAGGATCGCGCAATATCGGCAACTGAAGGGCTGATCGCCTTTGCGATTGCGAGCCGCCTGCAGCGAAGTAATCCAAGCGGTAAGGCGTTACAATAAAGTCATTACGAATTACGAAGTATCGGATTTGATCGCAAAGTGTGGGAGGTGACGAGAGATACTCGCTCTGTAACCTGCAAAAGACCAGCGGGGAATATGCCCTGCGAACACCTGAAGGAGATTGATTCTCGAAATATCGACACGTATTCCCGGGATGGGCAAAACAAGAAAAAAGCCTCCGCGGGATTCCCGACGAGAGTAAATCGAAGAAAAACCTGCCTTCCGGCCTCCCCGGAGGGTGTAAAACGAGAAAAAAACTGCTCGCGGGAATCCCGAAGAGGCAAACAGGGTGATTTTGCCTCCTTCGGGTGCGGACATGAGGGCAAATGCGATGATTGGCCTATCCTTGCGTCCCGATGTCGCAATCAACAAGTGCGAGTTACTCCCTCAAATACTTCGCACGTGGGCTAGCCCCGCGATCCGCCCCCAGAAAATCCCGGCGGCGAGTATGACAAGAAAGAAGTTACTTTCATTAACTATAAACTACCTTCGTCTGAAGGCGAAGGTAGTTTAGTTTGCATTTGCTCCGATGCTTTCCGGCGGTCAACCCTGGTGGTAGAGCAATGCGCCCCGGCATCTTGCACTAAATAAAATTGTAAATGTCTTAATAGCCGCTATGTATACAGTTTTTTTCTAGT
>JAISAV010000187.1 GCA_031266545.1 Odoribacteraceae bacterium
CTTTTTCATACCTTTGTTTTTTGAAAACCAAAAGAAAGGAAGGGAACTTGAAATATGCCCAAGCGCCTTAATAACTTTACGTTAATATCTTATCCGGGTCGTTATTTCAAGAAAGCCAAGCCGGGTCTTAACGGGTGTATAAGTTTTACTTTCACGGCTATCTAGATTACCGGCATGGTTCCCTTTCTTTTCGATTTGGTCGTTAATACTACTATTATTATTTCGCAAAATTACTCTTTTTAATTCAATGCAAATCTAAGGCACGGCTATCTAGATTACCGGCATGGTTCCCTTTCTTTTCGATTTGGTCGTTAATACTACTATTATTATTTCGCAAAATTACTCTTTTAAATTCAATACAAATCTAAGGCACGGCTATAAACGCGTAAGCGCTATGCGCTTACAAGGCTGGAGCCTTGCTTTTAACCCGACGGAGGCTGGAGCCTCCGCCGAGCGGAGGTATGTGCAAGGGCGCGTGGCACACGCCCGAAGTCGGAAGATTTACAAGAAGCGTGCCCCGTTCACGAGACCTTCTTCCCCTTGTAAGTGACCCGCGTCTCCATCGACTCCATGATCACGGCCTTCACCTCCGCTTCCAGCTCCTTGCCGTTGATCGTGCCGGTGGCCTGGACGCGGATCGGGATGTTATTATAGGAGTAATTAAACGAGATCTGCAGCCGGTAGACGGGCTTGCCCTCCCTCGTCTCCGGCTTCACGGAGAGGCTGCCGGAGGTAAAGGCGAATACCTGCCCGTTGGGGAGGGCGAGGCGGGAGATCTTCACGATCACGCTGTCGCGGTGCACGCGTTGCAGTTCCAGTTGCAGCGGCAGCGTCATTTGCATCAACTCGATGGAGGTCGTCCCGTCGTATTTCCCGGCGACCGCGCGCCCGTGATCGTTCTTGTCTTGGGCGCTTGCCTCGCCCGCGGCCCCCGTCAGGAGCGCGAGCAGGAGGGCATATGCACGAATAGTTATCATCATGTTCGGTTTTAGTTATTTTTCACCGCCCGAAAGTAGTAAAAAAGAATCATACCCGCGCGCCCGGGCGTGAAAAAACTGCCGCGGGCGGCGGGTGGGGGAGGGGAAGCGCCTATTTTTCGTTACCTTCGCGGCGTTTATCACGCTAAGAAAGATTATATGGAGCATGTAGAATACAATCCCCTGCTGGCGGATTTTGACGCGCCCCGCGAGGCGCCCCCGTTCGACAAGATCAGGACGGAACATTACGAACCCGCCTTCGAGGCGGCCATCCACGCGGCCCGGCAAGAGGTCGGGCGCGTGGCCGCGTCGGCGGCGCCCCCCACCTTCGAGAACACGATCGTCGCCCTCGAGCGAAGCGGCGAGCGGCTGGAACGGGTGGCCTCCATCTTCTTTAACCTGAACGCCGCCCTGACCGGCGAGCGGATGCAGGAGATCGCCCGGCGCGTCTCCCCGGCGCTCGCGACCTTCCGCCACGAGGTGCACGCGAATCAAGCGCTTTTTGCCCGCGTGAAGCGCGTGCGCGACGACACGCCCCCCTTGAACGACGGGCAGCGCGCCCTGCTGGAAAAGACGTGGCGGGGGTTTGTCAACGGCGGCGCGGGCCTCGACGAGGCCGGGCGGGAGCGTTTCAAGGAGATCGCCATCGAGTTGTCGCGGCTGTCGCTCGACTTCGACAGCAAGGTGCTGGCCGACACCAACGCCTTCACGCTGCACGTGACCGACGAGGCGGGCCTTGCCGGTCTCCCGGCGGGCGCCCGGGAGGCGGCCGCGATGGAGGCGGCGCGGCGGGCGTTGCCGGGCTGGATTTTCACGCTGCACGCGCCGAGCTACGTCCCCTTCATGAAGTACGCCGACGACCGGGCGGCGCGGGAGAAGATGTACCGCGCCCACGCCTCCCGCGGCTTCCGGGAGAACGAGAACAATACCGTGGAGGTGGTCAAGCGCGTCGTCGCCCTGCGCCTCGAGCTGGCGCGGCTCATGGGGCACGAGAATTACGCGGCGTACGCCCTTTCCGACCGGATGGCCCGCGACCCGGCGACCGTGAACCGTTTCCTCGCCGCGTTGCACGCCCCCTACCGGGCGGCCGCCGACCGGGAAGCGGCCGCCGTGTTCGCCCACGCAGCGCGGGACGGTGCGGGTGACGCGCGGCCGTGGGATTGGAGCTACCACGCCAACAAGCTGAGGCGGGAGTTGTACGACCTTGACGACGAGATGCTGAGGCCCTATTTCCAACTGGAACGCGTGCAGGCGGGGATCTTCGACCTTGCGCGCCGCCTCTACGGCATCACCTTCCGCGAGGCGCCCGCCATCCCCCGCTATCACGAGGAGGCGAGCTGTTTCGAGGTGTTTGACGCCGACGGCTCGTTCCTCTCCCTGCTCTACCTCGACTATTTCCCGCGGGAGAGCAAGGAGGGCGGGGCGTGGATGACCAACTTCCGGGAGCAGGCCGGCGCCGCCCGCCCGCAGGTCTCCCTCGTGATGAACTTTACCCGTCCCACCGCGACGCTCCCCTCGCTGCTCGCCCTCGACGAGGTGAACACCTTCCTCCACGAGTTCGGCCACGCCCTGCACGGGATGCTGAGCCGTTGCGAGTACGCCTCGATCTCCGGCACGAACGTCTACCGCGATTTCGTGGAGTTGCCCTCCCAGATCATGGAGAACTGGCTGCTGGAGAAGGAGTGGCTGGACACGTGGGCCGTTCACCACGAGACGGGGGAGCACCTCCCCGGCGAGCTGGTCGAGAAGATCAGGCGCGCGAGTCGCTTCCTGAGCGGCTACGCGGGCAACCGGCAGTTGAGTTTCGGCATGTTGGACATGGCGTGGCACTCCGTCACCCGGCCCGTCGACGAGCCGTTGCCCGATTTCGAGGCCCGCGCGCTGGCGCCCACGGGGTTGTTCCCGCCGGTGGAGGGCACGGCCGTCTCCACCGCCTTCACCCACGTCTTTAGCGGGGGGTACGCCGCCGGGTACTACGGCTACAAGTGGGCGGAGGTGCTCGACGCCGACGCTTTCTCGCTCTTCAAGTGCGCCGGGATCTTCGACCGGGCCACCGCCGCCGCCTTCCGCGAGCACGTGCTCGAGCGGGGCGCTTCCGCCCATCCCATGACCCTCTACAAGCGGTTTCGCGGGGCGGAGCCGACGATCGACGCCCTGCTGGAACGGGAAGGCCTCGCGGGGATAAACGAGTGAGACCCCGCCCGCGTGGGCAGGGTCTCGACCAAAACGCGAGGTTCGCTTAGAAACTATAAAGGGTACTCATCAAAGGCGTAGAGAATGGTCGAGAGGTAACGTTCTCCCGTGTCGGGCAGTATGACCACTACCTGCTTGCCCTTGTTCTCGGGCCGGGTGGCAACGCTCGTGGCCGCGAAGGCCGCCGCTCCCGACGATATTCCTACTAACAACCCCTCGGTTTTGGCCAGCTCGCGGCTCGTGCGGATGGCGTCGTCGTTGGAGACCGTGATGACGCGGTCGATGACCGCCCCGTTGTAGTTGCGGGGGACGAAACCGGCGCCGATGCCTTGTATTTTATGCGGGCCGGGGGAGCCGCCCGACAGCACGGGGGAGTCCGCCGGTTCCACGGCGATCACCTCGACGGCGGGGTTTAGCTCCTTGAGCCGCTTTCCCGTGCCGCTCACCGTCCCTCCCGTGCCGACGCCGGCGACGAGGATGTCGACCTGCCCGCCGGTGTCGCGCCAGATCTCTTCGGCCGTCTCGCGGTAGTGGACGTCGGGGTTCGCCGGGTTGTCGAATTGTTGGAGGATGACCGCTCCCGGGGTCTGGTCGCGCAGGCGCTCGGCCTCGGCGATGGCGCCTTTCATGCCCTCGAGGCCGGGCGTCAGCACGACGTTGGCGCCGAGCGCTTTCAGGAGGTCGCGCCGCTCGATGCTCATGGTCTCCGGCATCGTCAGGGTGAGGTTGTACCCCTTGGCCGCCGAGACGAAGGCGAGGCCGACGCCGGTGTTGCCGCTGGTAGGCTCGATGATGGTGGCGCCGGGCCGGAGGGTTCCCCTCGCCTCCGCGTCCTCGATCATGGAGAGGGCGATGCGGTCTTTCACGCTGCCGGCGGGATTGAAGTACTCGAGTTTGGCGATGATCCGCGCGGCGACGGATTTCGATTTCCCGTAGGAGGCCAGCTCTAGGAGCGGGGTGTTACCGACGAGGTCGGTGAGTTGGTGGAAGATTTTTGCCATGCTTTTTTTCTGGTAAAGGTAGGGGGCGCCTCCTCCCCGCGCAATAACATGTTTGTGGTATTTTCGCGGCTTTTTTTCGCGGGCACTTGTAAATGTTGTACTTTCGTGGCAAAAACAGAGAGATGCGCCCTTTTATTTTAGCCGATAACCAGTATATCACGCGCGTTGGCGTGGCGGCGTTGCTCCGGCGGGAGGCGCTGGCGGGCGTCGTCGTGGAGGTGGCGACGCCCGCGGGGTTGATGGACGCGCTGGCCCGCCATCCCGGGGCGGCGGTGGTACTTGATTACACGCTTTTTGGCTTCACGGAGACGCGGATGCTGAACGCGAGCGCGAGGTACCGCGACGCGCTGTGGCTGCTGTTCTCGGACGAGTTGTCGCGGCCGTTCCTGCGACAGGTGCTCTTGTCGGGGCAGCGGTTCGGCGTCGTCATGAAGACGGACGCGGGGGAGGAGGTCGTCACCGCCCTGGCGCGCGCCGCCGCCGACGAGGTGTATCTCTGCGAGCAGGCCGCCCGGCTGCTCGACGAGGGGATCCCGGCGCGGGACGTTCCCGACAGGCTGACGGCCAGCGAGCGGGGCGTGTTGCGCGCGATCGCCCTCGGCAAGACGACCAAGGAGATCGCGTTCGAGCAGTGCCTCAGCTTTCACACGATTAACACGCACCGGAAGAATATCTTTCGCAAGCTGGCCGTGAATAACGCGCACGACGCCATCAAGTACGCCCTCCGCGCCGGGATCGTCGACGTGGCGGAGTATTGCATTTGATCTCCTTATATTCCCTGCTATATGCCCAGCCCGCCGGTGAAGGCCGACGTGGCCCTTTTCTGCACGACGCGCGAGCGCGGGGGGACGTCGCGTACCTGCCAGACGTTGCCGCCGATGATGGAGTCGTGACCGATGGTGATGCGCCCGAGGATGGTGGAGTTGGAGTAGATGATGACGTTGTCCTCGATGATCGGGTGGCGCGGGACGTTCATGGGCAGTCCCTCGCCGTCGAGCGTGAAACTTTTCGCGCCGAGGGTCACGCCCTGGTAGAGGCGCACGTGGTTGCCGATGACGCAGGTCTCGCCGATGACGACGCCGGTGCCGTGGTCGATGCTGAAGTACTCGCCGACGCGGGCGCCGGGGTGGATGTCGATGCCGGTGGCCGAGTGGGCCAGCTCCGTGATGATCCGCGGCAGGACGGGCACGCCGAGCAGCAGCAGCTCGTGCGCCACGCGGTAGTGGATCATGGCCTGGACGGCGGGGTAGCAGCAGATGACCTCGGCATGGCTCGTGGCGGCGGGGTCGCCGTCGCGGACGGCCCGGATGTCGGTGGAGAGCAGGCGCTTGATCTCCGGCAGGCGCTCGATGAAGGCGAGCGTGAGCCGCGAGGCCAGTTCTCCCGGCCCTCCCGGCGCCTCGCCGAAGAAGCAGAAGCTCTTGTACACCTGCTCGTCGAGCAGCGAGTAGAGGCGGCTCACGTGCACGTCCACGCGTAGCTCCGTCGCGTGGACGCTGGCGTCGGCCTCGTCGAAGAAGCCGGGGAAGAGGGCCGCCTTCACGAGGTTCATCATCTCCCGGGTGGTGTTCATGTTCGGCAGGGAGCGGGCGGGACGCGGGATAAAGCGGTCTTGTCCCGCGTCTTCCCGCGTCAGCGCGTCGGAGATTTTTTTCAGGGTGTCGATCAGCATGCTCATGTCGTGCGTGTGTTAAATTGGCGACAAAAGTAAGATAAAAAGTTGTCTTAGGCGTAAAAAAAGGGTATCATCACGATACCCTTTTTATCTCGCGCGTGATTACTACTCGTTCTCATCACGCGCGATCTCACCATGTTGTAAAACTTCACTGGTGATTCTCAACCCTATAACCTTATCCACAACTTTAAACAATATCTCGTGTCTCGCGCGGAACTCCCGGGCACCCCGGGAACGTTCATGAACGCGTTTGATATCTTCTCTCGTTCGCGCCATCGTCCCCCCGGATACTCCCCGCGGGGGATGACACGGCAAATGTACGCACTTTTATGGCCAATATGCAAATTTTAGAGGGGGTACTTTTTATGTTTTACACCATTTTTATGTGATATACCATGAAAATGGTAGGGTTATCCCGGGAAAAACGAAAAATGCACCTCGCCACCGGCGAGATATTGCAATCCTCCTCCCCAATGCCGTCAACTTAAGGGCTAAAGATCCGGTAATCAATGGTAATCCATTTGAAATCCCTTATCCTCTTAGGTTCCCTTAGTAGCCTGCCGTGATCCCTATATGCATCCCTTATTTATCTTATTTTCAAACGAATGAAATAAGATAAATAAGGGAGAAGGGGAGAGTATCGGTGGCTACTAAGGGAACTTAAGAGCATAAGGGGCACGATCCGAGGCGTTAATCCTTAAGTTGACGACATTGCCCTCCTCCCCGTCGCACCCGAAAGCGCGCACCCCTCGCCGCGTTGTTGTTTGCAATTTTAATTGTACTTTTGCTGCCGCTTTTAATAACGAACATGATGAATACCGATACAGAGCATTATCAACAAATAGAGTGCTTTAATGACGAAAAGACCAAGCTATTAAGCCAGCACTACCGGGAGATCATCCGCCTGCTCGGGGAGGATCCCGGGCGCGAGGGACTGCTGTCGACCCCCGCGCGCGTCGCCAAGTCCATGCAGTTCATGACGCGCGGGTACACCCAGGACCCGAAGGAGATCCTGCGGTCGGCGCTCTTCAAGGAGGATTACCGGCAGATGGTGATCGTGAAGGACATCGAGATCTACTCCCTCTGCGAGCATCACCTGTTGCCCTTCTTCGGGCGGGCGCACGTGGCCTATATCCCCAACGGGTACATCACCGGCCTGAGCAAGATCGCCCGCGTGGTGGAGGCCTTCGCCCGGAGGCTGCAACTGCAGGAACGGCTGACGCGCGACATCAAGACGTGCATCCAGGAGACGCTCAACCCGCTGGGGGTGGCCGTCGTGATCGAGGCACGGCACACGTGCATGGTGATGCGCGGCGTGCAGAAACAACACTCGGTGACCACCACCTCCGACTTCAGCGGCGCCTTCGAGAAGCTGGCCACGCGGGAGGAGTTCATCCGGTTGATCAGTAACAATTTTCATTAACCCTGATAAATCACGTAACATGAAACGAGCATTTGTATTTCCCGGGCAAGGCGCCCAGTTCGCGGGCATGGGGCAAAGCCTCTACGAGGGATCCCCGGCGGCGAGGGAACTCTTCGAGCGCGCGAACGAGATCCTCGGCTTCCGCGTCACCGACCTGATGTTTAACGGGACGGTCGAGGACCTGAAACAAACGAAGGTCACGCAACCGGCCATCTTCCTCCACTCGGTGATTCTGGCTCGCTCGCTGGACGAGCGGCCGGGGATGGTCGCCGGGCACTCCCTCGGCGAGTTTTCCGCGCTGGTGGCCAACGGCACGCTCGCCTTCGAGGACGGCTTGCGTCTGGTGCGCGCCCGTGCGCTGGCCATGCAGAAAGCGTGCGAGGCCAACCCCTCCACGATGGCGGCCGTGCTGGGACTGCCCGACGAGACCGTCGAGCGGGTGCTGGAAGGGATCGACGAGGTGGTCGTCACGGCCAACTACAACTGCCCCGGGCAACTGGTCATCTCCGGCAGCAACAAGGGGATCGAGATCGCCGGCGAGCGACTGAAGGCCGCCGGGGCCAAGCGCGTGCTCCCGCTCGTCGTGGGAGGCGCGTTCCACTCCCCGCTGATGGAACCGGCGAGGGAGGAACTGTCGGAGGCCATCCTCGCCACCCCGTTCGCCACGCCCGCGTGCCCCGTGTACCAGAACGTCAACGCGCGACCCGTGACCGACCCGCGGGAGATCCAGCAAAACCTGATCGCGCAACTGACCGCCCCCGTGCGCTGGACGCAAATCGTGCAACGCGCGATTGCCGACGGGACGACCTCGTTCCTCGAGATCGGCCCCGGGAAGGTGCTGCAAGGCCTTATTAAAAAGGTAGACGCGGGGGCGACGGTCGACGGCATCGAGTGATCTTGTTAGCGGTTAGCGGGAAGGGGCATGGCGATCATCCAGTCCTTCTTGCTAACCGCTATAAAAAAAAACCGCTTTCCCGCGTGCCCGCCGAATTTTATTCCTATCTTTCGCGCTGATTTTACGCGATAACCATGTTAGAAAAGAATAGAAAACACCGGAAACGACAACACCTGCTCAAGATCTCTATCATCTTGGGCATTAGTGCCGTGATTGTCATTCTCTTCCCCAAGATCTCCCGCTTCGATTATACCTACCAGCAGGGGATGCCCTGGCACCACGAGACGCTGGTCGCCCCGTTCGATTTCCCCATCCATAAAACGGCGACGGAGTTGCAAGCCGAGGCCGACGGGATCGCACGGGAACACGCCCCCATCTTTAACCGCGTCGAGAGCGTCTCGGAGGCGCAGGTCAGCCGCTTCCGCGACAAGGTCAGCGGGTATTACCCCGGCACGGCCATCGTCGACAAGTTGCAGGAGATCTACGAGAAAGGGATCATCCTGCTGCCCGAGGAGTTCCAGCACGAGACCCCGCGCGCGATCACGGTGGCTAGGAACAATTTCGCGCGCGAGGAGAATTTTGACCAGGTGTACACGCTCAAGAAGGCGTACGCGGCGCTGGTCGACTTTATCAACGGCACGAACCTGCCGCGGGAGACGAAAAAGGCGCTGGTCGACCTCAACCTGAACGATTACCTGAAGCCTAACCTCGCGTATGACAAGCAGAAGACCCGCCTGTCGCTGGAAAAGAGGCTGAAGGAGATCAACCGGACGCACGGCGTGGTGCACCGGGGCGAGACGATCATCACCAAAAACGAGTGGATCTCCCCCGAGAAGTTCGCGATACTCGACTCGTTCAAGAGCGAGCAGCTCAAGGCCACGGGGTCCACCCGCGCCCGGGTGCTGGGCGCGACCTCGCAAACGATCCTCGCGCTGATCGCCCTCGCGAGTTTTTCCATCTTCCTCTATTTCTCGCGGAAGCGGCTCTTTTACAGCAACAAGGATTTCGTCTTTCTCCACTGCATGTTTTTGCTGACCGTGCTCATGGGGCTGTCCGGCTATTTCCTGCACATCAACATCTTGCTGGTTCCCGTGCTCTTCTTTCCCATCATCGTCAACATCCTGTTCGGGAGCCGGTCGGCCCTGTTCTTGCTGCTGGGTACGAGCCTG
>JAISAV010000025.1 GCA_031266545.1 Odoribacteraceae bacterium
GCGGAGAGAGAGGGATTCGAACCCCCGGAACCTCTCGGTTCAACGGTTTTCAAGACCGCCGCGATCGACCACTCTGCCATCTCTCCGGTCGCGGGGGCAAATTTACGGGAAATAAATCACATTACCCGCGGGCGGGTGAAAAAAATGTGAAAGAAAAGCCATATCTTTGTTACCTGTAAGTGAAGATGGGACTATTCTCGTTTACCTAAAATGTGGATCATGGAAATAGAACGTGACCTGTCGGGCGCACGGCGACAATTCGAGCAGATGTTCACGGAATACTACACGGAACTGGTGGTATACGTGAATAACTACACCGGGGACATTCCCGCGGCGGAGGATGTCGTGCAGGGAATGTTTTGTGACCTGTGGGACAAGCGAGAGACCCGCCACGCGCACACCAACCCGCGGGGTTTCCTCTTCCGATCGGCGCGAAACGCCGTGCTGAACTACCTGACGCGCGCGCGGAAAATCACGATAGGCATATCGGACAAGCTGGCCGACGAGCTGCTTTTCCAGGACGAGATAGAGATCGCCCGGCGCGACAAGATGCTGTACGCCTTGATCGAGCGCTTGCCCGAGCAGCGACGCCGGATTTTCAAGCTCTGTTTTTTCGACGAGCTAAAGTACGCGGAGGTGGCGGAGCGCTTGGGCATCTCCGTGAACACCGTGAAAACGCAGATGGGACGGGCGATAGCCGGGCTAAAGGAGTCCGCCGACGAGTTCTTGTTTCTCTTTTTTATAAAAAAAATAACCTGATGTCGTAAAAAAGTGACCCGGTGCTGTCACCCTTTTTTCGTGGAATCGTGTCTTTGGGGTATAACTTGAAAAGAAATGAATTTCACGAATGAAACCATTTATGCCTTGATCGCCGCGAAGCTGTGCGGCGAATCCCTCCCGGAGGAGGAGGAGCGACAACTGGCCGCGTGGCTGGAAGTCCCCGCCAACCGGGAGGAGTATGCCCGTTATCGTTCACTTTACGAGGCCCGCGCGCGCCTGCGGGTGTGGGATCGCGTGCGCTTGCCGCTTGATTTCGCGGGGAGGAAATTCCGCGGCGGGTTTCGTCTCCCGGCGCGGCGCTGGGCGCGGTACGCGGCGGTGATGCTCCCGCTCTTGATCCTCGCGGTGGTGGCGGCACGCAAGTGGGGGGAGACGCCCGCACCGGTGCAGCTTGCCGCGTACGATGTCGCTCCGGGAGGCTCGAGGGCCGTGTTGCAGAAAGAAGACGGGCGGCAATTCGCCCTGGCCGATTCCGGGATGTTGCTCGTGAACGGAGAACCCCTGCAAGGAGGCGCCGCCGCAGGCACGCTGGAGTACCGCGCCGCGGGGGATGACCGCCAGATCCCCGCGGAGACGCACCGGCTCGAGGTGGGACGGGGCGGGGAGTACAAGGTGGAGTTGCCCGACGGTAGCCGGGTGTGGTTGAACTCGGAATCGAGGCTTGTCTACCCGAGTCGTTTCGAGGGAGACACGCGGCGGGTTTACCTGAACGGGGAAGCCTACTTCGAGGTGCGGCGCGATGAAGCGCATCCCTTTATCGTGACGGTGGACGCGTGCGACGTGCGGGTGCTGGGGACGGCGTTCAACGTGGCGCGTTACACCGGGGACAGGCACGTCGTCACCACGGTGGTGAGCGGGAGCGTGGAGGTGAGCGCCGGTGGGGCGAGCGAGCGGTTGCTGGCGGGCCAGCAGTGCTTGTACGACCCGGGGGCCTCGACGATGACCCTTCGCGCGGTGGACGCCACGCGCGTCGCCTCGTGGAAGAACGGCCTCTTTATCTTCGATGATGTTTCGATCGAGGAGATCGCGCGCCAGATCGCTCGCTGGTACGACGTGGATGCACGGTTCGCGGATGACGCCGCGCGCGCCGCCTCCTTTACCGGGGCCATGGAGCGTTACAGGCCGGCCAGTTACATCGTCCGCTTGTTGAACGAGACGAACACGGTGGAGTGTCACCTGGAGAACGATCGCGCGTTGATTTTTCGCGCGTTAAGATAAAAGCCGGCGAGCGCGGGAACGCCCACCGGCCAGTTTGAAAACCGCCCGAGCGTACGGGAAATACGCCACGGGCAATTATGTTACATAAAATGCACACAAATCTATGGAAAAAAAACAATGGAACGCGTTTTCCCGCCGGGAAAAACGATTAAAAATGTATCGGATTATGCGCTTGGCATTTTTCATGATCGTGTTTTTCAACTTGTCCCTCTCCGCGACGCTCATGTCGCAAGAGGATAAGTTTAGTATTTGCAGGAGCGACGCGACGATCAAGGAGATTTTCGACGAGATCGCTCGAGAGAGTAATTACCGCTTTTTTTACAACAACGAGTTCAACGTGCAGCGCAAGTTGAGCCTCGACGTGCGCGACGCCACGATCGACGAGGTGATGCGCCGCGTGTTGACCGGGCTGCCGTACAGCTACACGACGGTGGATGACTACATCATCATCCGCCACGACCCGGACGCGCTGCTCCAGCAACGCTTCATCGGGCGACGGGTTTCCGGGACGGTGAAGGACAAGCAGGGCGACCCGCTCCCCGGCGTCGCGGTGCAGGTCAAGGGCACCACCGTGGGGGTGAACACCGACAAGGAGGGACGCTACGTCATCGTCCTGACGGGGGGAAGCGGCAGTCATGTCCTGGTCTTCTCTTTTCTCGGCATGCAGCGGCGAGAGGTGACGGTCGTCTCGGACAAGACGGAGTACGACGTGGTGATGGAGGAGGAGGTGGCGAGCATCGAGGAGGTGGTCGTCACCGGGTACGCGAACATTCGCAAGTCGGAGATGGTCGGCTCCTCGAACACGGTGAAGCGGGAGGAACTTTTCTACGACGGCACGAACTCCATCGAGCAGATGTTGCAGGGAGTGCTCCCCGGCATGTTGGTCATGAACACCGACGGGCTGGTGGGTACTCGCCAGAAGGTGCGCGTGCGGGGTACTTCCACGTTGCTGGGTAACCAAGATCCCGTGTGGGTCGTGGACGGCATCATACAGGAGGACCCGCTCCCGTTCAAGGCGCAGGAACTCGACACGTTCGACCCGGACAATTTTGACATGATCCGCGACTTTGTCGGGAGCGCCATCGCGTGGTTGAACCCGAACGACATCGACGAGATCACCATCTTGAAGGACGCCGCCGCCACCGTGATGTACGGCGTGCGCGCTGCCAACGGCGTGATCGTGATCACGACGAAGAAGGGGCAGGCCGGGCGCGTCTCCCTGTCGTACAGCGGGGGCTTCAGCATCTCCCGTGCGTTGACCTACGACAAGATGAACTTGATGAACTCCGAGGAGCGCATCGACGTCTCCCGCGAGATGTACGAGCGGAGGTTGTACGGCACGCGCCTGACGGAAAACGTGGGGTACGAGCAGGTATTGAAGCGCTATATTAATAAGGAGATCTCTTACGCGGAGTTTGACGCCGGGGTGAAGCGGCTGGCGGCGTTGAATACCGACTGGCTGGATCTTCTTTATCACAACCCGTTGAGCCATAATCATAGCTTGAGCTTCTCGGGCGGCACGGAGAACGTGACTTATTACGCCTCTCTCAACGCCCGCGAGACGGTCGGCACGGCCAGGGGGAATGACGCCACTTCTTACGGGGCTTCCGTGAATATCGATTCGCGCATAAGCGATCGCCTCTCTATCGGCGCGCGGCTGAACGCGAGCACGGGTACCACGGGCAGTTTTTACAGGGTCGATCCTTACACGTATGCCACGCGCACGAGCCGGGCTATCCCCTGCCTCGACGAGAACGGGGATCTTGTTTACTACAATACTACCGAGGGATACGCCTACAACGTGCTCAACGAGTTGGCCAACACGGGCAATATGAACGAGACGCGCGCCTTCGGCTTGAACGCTAACGTGCAGTATACCCTCTTGGATGGCCTCCGCTTCCAGTCGACCTTCGGTTTTTCCTCTAATTCCATGAACGGGGAGTCGTACGCCTCCGAGCGAACGAACTATATCACGGTGAAGCGCCAGTACGAGTTTAACGCTTTCGGGCCGGAAACTCCCGAGTATAAAGCCTCCCGGCTCCAGCACGGGGGCGAGTTGAACACGATAGAGAGCCGCAGTACCTCCGTCACGTGGCGGAACGCGCTCTCGTTCGATCAGGTGTATGCCGATCGCCACCGCGTGGGCTTCATGCTGGGCGAGGAGATCAGGAGTTCCCTCTCGAAGGGCGTCTCCTCGACGGTCTACGGCTACTTCCCGGACAGGGGCAAGAGCATCAGCTATCCTCGCACGACCATCGAGGTCGCCGGTGTCAAGAACGCGAACACCATCTACGACGACATGAAGACGGCCCTTTCCGAGTCGAAGTCGAACGTCTTCTCGCTGTACAGCAACCTCACCTACTCCTTTGACGAGCGCTACGTCTGGTCGGGGAGCATCCGCTGGGACGCTTCCAATCGCTTCGGGCAGGACAAGCGGAGTCGTTTCCTGCCGGTATGGTCGATGGGCCTGCGCTGGAACGCGCACAACGAGCCGTGGTTGCGCGGGCAGGATGTGATCAGCGAGTTGAACCTGCGGGGCACCTACGGTTGGCAGGGTAACGTGGCGGAAGGCGTCGGCCCCGACCTGATCCTGCAAATCCCCGGCAACCCGGTAAACAAGCAGACGGGAGAGATGATGCTCAATATCCGCTCCTTGCCCTATGCCGATTTGCGCTGGGAGAAGACGCGTACTTATAACGTTGGCCTTGACCTCGGGTTGTTCAAGAATCGCTTCATGTTCTCCGTGGAGGCATACCGGAAGCACACGGAAGATGTGATTATCTACGAGGAGCTTCCCCTTTCGTACGGCATGAAGAGCATGCCCGTCAACGGCGGCACCTTGCTCAACGAGGGGATCGAGTTGCAGGTGAGGGGCACCGTCATCCGCACGCGAGATCTCGTGTGGAACATCTCCCTGAATACCTCCAAGAACCGCAACCGCATTACCTCGGACATCGACCACTCCGCCCAGTGGCAATACGCCCGGAGCGGCAACTTGAACAAGAAGGGCTACCCCGTGTCGGCCTTCTGGGCCTTCAAGTTCACGGAATTGAACGGCGAGTACGGTTACCCGGAGTTTGACGTTCCCACGCGGGAGGAGAATCCCGCCGCCATTGGCGACGTCACCGAGTACATGCAGTTCGCCGGCAAGCTCGTCCCCGACTTCGAGGGTGGTTTCGGCACGACCCTGCGCTACAAAACCCTGACGCTCGCCACCTCTTTCAACGTGAACATCGGCGCGAAGAAGTTCCTCTACAACATGTTCAACGGTTCCGGCCTACCGAGCGCCTACGACAACCTGCCCAAGGAATTCACCGGCCGCTGGCGGAAACCCGGTGACGAACTGTTCACCAACATCCCCGGCATCCCCGGCAACGTGGAGAGTAACCCGGGCGTCTCCAACGACTTCCTCCCCCCGAGCATCACGCTGCCGGCAGGCGCGAGCGAGAATCGTTACAACATGTACAACTACTCCACCGTGCGAGTCGTCAACGCCTCTTTCCTGCGTTGCAACTCCATCTCCCTCTCGTACTCCGTGCCGCAAGAGTTCATCCGGAAGTTGTCCCTCCAGAATCTTCTCCTCTCGGCCTCCGTGAGCAATCCTTTTATCATTGTCAGCAAGGATTTCAAGGGGATGGACCCGGAGGTGGCCACCGGCAAGCAGCCGATCAGCCAAACGTACTCCTTGAACTTGAACGTTAGTTTCTAATTTAAAACAACGAAAGTCATGAAAAAATATCAAATAATCGCCATCTTCTTCCTCGCGTCCGTCGCCGGGGGATGTGGTAAATTTCTCGAAGAATATAGCCTGAACGAGTTGCGGCCCGGTACCGTCGTTGACCTGCAACAAGTCATGATCGGCGAGGCATACCCCGTCACGGGATACTTCGCCCCTTACCTCGACTTCATCACCGATGATGTCATCAGTAACTTCACGACCCGCAATATCCCGATCCTTTTAAAAGCCGAAGGACCTTATCTCTGGCGCCACGATATGTACGAGTCGATGGAAGAGCGGGGCCTCACCAACGTCAACTCCTACGAGTTATATTACAACCGCGTCAAGGCATGTAACGTCGTGCTCGACCATGTCGACGGCGTCGTCGGGTCTGCCGACGAGAAAGCGAAAGTACGCGGCGAGGCGCTCGCCCTGAGGGCCTACTATTATTTCATGCTCGTCAATCTCTACGGGCAACCGTACAACGCCTCCGGGGTCGACGTCAACGTCACGCCCGGCGTGCCGCTCATTCTCGCCTCCGCCGTCAAGGACATCCACCCCGCGCGGGCCTCCGTCGGCGCCATTTACCGGCAAATGGAGGCCGACCTTCTCGAGGCTGAAGGGTTGCTCGTCGAACTGGGCAAGAGCAACAGCAAGTGGCGCGTTACCGACCTTTTCGTCTACAACCTACTCTCCCGCCTCTACCTCTACGAGGAGAATTGGGAAGCTACCATCGAGTACGCGACGAAAGTCTTGCACCGCGCCCCCCTGCTCGTCGCCCTCCACAAGATCACGAACGCGAGCAACAACTTCGTGAACAATGGCCTCTTCGCGTCGAACGTCTACGACATCTCCGGCGTGGAGACCATCTGGGTATTCTCGAATTACATGGAATACGCTTTCGCGAGTGTCGCTAACGCCTTCCCGGCCTACACCAATGCCTCGCCGGCTCCCTACACCATCTCCCCCGACCTCCTCGCCAGTCACGACTATGATGATCTCAGCACGACCAACAGGAAGGACCTGCGCCCGCATTTCTATTACACCGGTTACGGCATGAATATGAACAACCGCCACCGCGGGCTGGGGTTTAAAACCTATCGCGATGGAAACGCTGATCTTCCCACCAAGGGCATGCGCGTCGCCGAGGCTTACCTCAATCGTGCCGAGGCCAACGCCCGCCTCTTCATCACCACCGGTGACGCGAAGCACCGCGTCGACGCCCTCGACGACCTGAACTATCTCCGGCAGCACCGTTACGACCTCCGTAACGTCGCCTACATTCCCGTCGACATCGCCGACCCCGCCGACCTCCTGCAGTTCTGCCTCGACGAGCGGCGCAGGGAGCTTTCTTTCGAGGAGCACCGCTGGTTTGACCTCCGCCGGAACGGGATGCCGGAGATCATCCACACCTTCAAGATCGACGAGGAGCAAGTGATCGAAACGTACACGCTCAAGCAGGGAGACGCGCGTTATGTCCTCCCGATTCCCGCCAAGGCGATCGAGAAAAACCCGTCTCTCACGCCGAATCCCTCGAACACCCCCGTGTAAATAACCTCAAAAAACAGAGACATGAAAAACAAGATAAACATCATCACCACGCTTGCCCTCGCGGCGGCCGCCCTCTTCGCGTGTAGCAAGGAAGAGACCATCGACCACTACACCGGGCCGGAGAACGTCTACGGCGATCACACCCTCCCGCAGGGCAACCACGACTACGACGCCGACATCGTCGCGTTTTACGGCAAGTACAATACCTTGATACTTTACAAGTACGTGCCCCACGACATCTACTGGAATGTCACCAGCAACGTCGTCCGTCCCGTCACGTACGACACCCTCGGCAACATCGCCATCAACGGCGGACACCTCGACACCCCGGTCGACGAGGCGTACGTCGGCGAGCAGCTCCGGCTGATCCGCGAGAAATTCCTCTCGCACTACCCGGAAGACTTCCTCGTCCGCATGTTGCCGAAGAAGATTCTCCTCGTCAGGTCGTTCGTCAGCCTCGCGACCACCGGCGTGGCCACCAACGTGGCCCCCTTCTCCGGCTACGACTACCTCCTCTTTCCCTACGGAGGCCCGGAGATAACGACCCTCACCCCCGCGCAGGTCAACGACTTCAAGGCGAGGGCCTCGGATGTATTCATCCGCCGCCTGGTGAACAACGGGAAGATCGAGCGCGACCCGCTTTTCCTCTCCATCTCCAATTACTCCTCGACCGGTACTACCGCCGAGCGCCCCGCCAAAGGATTTATCACCCCCTCGGCCACCACGCCCGCGACGGATTGGGAAGCCTACGTCAACGCCATCGTCACGACCCCGTACGCCACGTTCGTCGCGCCGCGAGGCAGCTTGCCCGTCACCAGTCTCGACCGAACGGGCATGTTCGACCCCGCCTACGACACCGGCGGCCTCATCCGCAAGAAATACGACGCCATGATCGCCTACTTCGAGGACGTCCACGGCATCGACCTGCAAGCCATCGGCGACGATTTTATCGAATAAACAACAGCGCGCGTCTCGCCGGCTTCCGGCCGGGCCTCTTGCCCCTCGCCGGGTGACAGCCCTCGCCGGGCCGGCGATCTCGTGAATATCAACGTTTGAAAATAAAAAAACATGGAACAACCGGTACTCAAAATCGAAAACCTATCTCACCGCTACACCACGCGCTGGGCCATCAGGGATATCTGCCTCCAGATCCAGGGGCGCGGCATATATGGCCTGCTCGGCTCCAACGGCGCGGGGAAATCCACGCTCATGAACATCCTGTGCGGCGTCCTGAGGCCCACGGAGGGCAACGTCTACATCAACGGTATCGACGCCCGCCTCGAGCCGGTCGCCGCCAAGCGATACATCGGCTTCCTGCCCCAGAAACCGCCCCTGCACGTCGACCTCACCGTCGACGAGTACCTGCGCTACAGCGCCTACCTGCGCGACATCCCCGCCCGCGAGGTCAAGAGTGCCATCGACCGGGTCACCATCGAGTGCGGCATCGCCAACCTGCGCACGCGCCTCATCCGCAACCTTTCCGGCGGCTACCAGCAGCGCGTCGGCATCGCGCAGGCCATCATCCACCGGCCCCGCCTCGTCGTCCTCGACGAGCCGACCAACGGCCTTGACCCCAACCAGATCGTCGAGGCGCGGCGGCTCGTCGAGGGGATCGCCGAGGAGCGGACGGTGATCCTCTCCACCCACCTCCTCGCCGAGGTGCGCGCCACCTGCGACCACATCTACATGGTGGAGCAGGGGCAAATCGTCTTCGCCGGCCCCGTCGCCGATTTCGATAACTACATCCCGCCCAGCACCATCGTCGTCACCATGAAGGCGCTCCCCTCCGTCGACGACCTCGCCGTGCTCGAGGGGATGACCGCCGCCGAATCCCTCGGCGACCACCGCTACCGCCTCTCCTTCGCCAACATCGCCGACGCCCCCGGGCGCGTCGTCAAGGAGAGCGTCACCCGCGGCTGGGAGCTGACGGAAGTGAACGTCGAGAAAAATACCCTCGACACGATTTTCGCCGAATTATCCAAGAAGAAATAACCCACCAACAGGAATAACATGAAAAAAATAAGAAAAATAGCCCTCGTCGAGCTGCAAACCTTCTTTTACTCGCCCGTCGCGTGGCTCATTCTCATCGTGTTCGCCTTCCAGGCGGCCATGATATTCACCGACATCTTCGCCACCTCCGTGCGCAACCAGGAGCTGAAATACCCGCTCTCCAACCTCACCCTCTCCATCACCCGCGGCACCTTCGCCAAGATACAGGAGTACCTCTACTTCTACATCCCGCTCCTCACGATGAGCCTCATGAGCCGCGAGCTGGGCAGCGGGTCGATCAAGTTACTGTACTCGTCGCCGGTCACGAACGCGCAGATCATCCTCGGCAAGTACCTCGCCATGCTCGCCTACGGCCTCGTCATGATGGGGGTCGTCGCGATCATCGTCACGTGGTCGGCCTTCACCGTCAAGGATTTTGACCTGCCCGTCGCCCTCTCCGGCATGATGGGGCTTTACCTCCTGCTGGCCGCCTACGCCGCCATCGGGCTTTTCATGTCCAGCCTCACCTCCTACCAGGTCGTCGCCGCGATGGGCACCCTCGCCGTGCTCGCGGCCCTCAGCCTCGTCAAGCGCGTCGGCCAGGAATACGACTTCATCCGCGAGATCACGTGGTGGCTCTCCATCGGCGGGCGCGCCGACGAGTTCATCCTGGGGCTGATATGCAGCGAGGATCTCCTCTACTTCGTCATCGTCCCGGCCCTCTTCCTCGCCCTCTCCATCTCGCGCCTGAAGGCGACGCGGCAGAAGACCCGCTGGCACCTCTCGCTGGCGCGTTACGCCGGGATCTTCCTCGTCGCCATCCTCGCCGGTTACGTCACGTCCCGCCCCTCCCTCATGGCCTTCCACGACGCCACCCGCACCAAGCAGCTCACCCTCACGCCCCCCAGCCAGCAGATCATCAGCCAACTCGAGGGGCCGCTCAAGATGACCGTCTACGTCAACGCCCTCGACCGCAACCTCTCCGCCGCCCTCCCGCGCGCCCGCAAGTCCGACATGGAGCGCTTCTCCCGCTACACGCGCTTCAAGCCGGAGATGCAGGTGAAGTACGTGTACTACTACGCCAACCCCGGCGACCAGGGCCTCGAGCGCCGATACCCCGGCATGACCGAGAGGAGGATGGTCGGGCAGGTCTGCCAGGCCTGGGACGCGGACTCGACCATCTTCAAGCCCCTCGCCGACATCGAGAACGGCGTTGACCTCGCCCCCGAGGGCTACCGCCTCGTGCGCCTGCTCGAGCGGGAGACCGGCGAGAAGACCTTCCTCCGCATGTTCGACGACATGACGCGCTACCCCTCGGAGGCCGAGATCTCGGCCGCCCTCAAGCGCCTCGTCATCAAGCCGCCGCTCGTCGCCTTCGTGACCGGCCACGGGGAACGCGACATCAACGACGCCGGGGATCGCGGCTATTACCGCTTCTCGGCCAACAAGCACGCGCGCACCTCGCTCGTCAACCAGGGGTTTGACTGCGTCGCGATCGACCTCGGCGCGGAGGTGCCCGGCGACGTCGACGCGCTCGTCATCGCCGACCCGCGGCGCCCGTTCGCCGTCGAGGAGCGCGAGCGCCTCGCCCGCTACATCGCCCGCGGCGGTGACCTCCTGCTCCTGGGCGACCTCCGCGGCCAGGAGGTGCTCAACCCCCTCGTCGCCCCCCTCGGGCTGGCCTTCCTGCCGGGACAAATCGTGCGCTACCCCGTGGAGGCCGAGAAGTTGCCGGCCACGAACGTCGCCTCCCTCTCCTCCGGCCGCGGGGCGGCGCCGGCGAGGCAGAATATCGCCCCGGACTTCTTCCGCGCCTCCCTCGACAGGGGCGCCGCCGGGCTTTCGCGCCTGCACGAGAGCCTCTGTAACATCACCCGCTCCCCCGCCGCCCGCGTCGCCATGCCCGGCTGCCTCGCCATCGAGCGCGACGATACCGGTGATTATAACGTGATCCCCCTCTTCCTCACCGATCCCGCCGACACGTGGAACGAGTTGCAGACCACCAACTTTATCGACGATACCGCGCGCCTCGACGTCGCCCTGGGCGAGACGCGGCGCTCCCACGCCACCGCCGTCGCCCTGACGCGAACGGTGGGGGAGAGGCGGCAGAAGATCATCGTGCTCGGCGACGCCGACTGCCTCTCCAACGAGCGCGTCAACGGCGTCAACTCCAACTTCGTCATGGCCACCTTCCTGTGGTTCTCGGATGACGCCCTGCCCGTCGACGTGCGCCGGCCCGCCACGCCGGACGACGCCATCTTCGCCACCGGAGCCGGCGTCAAGATCACCAAGAACATCCTCATGTTCGCGTTCCCTTCCCTGTTGTTGCTCGCCAGCCTCCTTCTCTGGCTGCGTCGCCGGGGGAGGTAGGGAGACGTTTGTCGCGTTTCGCGCGCCCCTCGTTTTTTTTTTGCGGGGACTTGCGCGGCACGAAAATTACGCGTAATATCGCGTTCGCTAAAACACATAATTGTGAAAGTGTACGCGACGTGATGTCGCCACATTCGTTTCGGTAATTCGGTGCCCGTCGTGAGGCGGGCACTTTCCGTTTACGGGATCTTCGTGTTAAATTTTACACGCGCGGCGATAAACTTGACTATTTTTAAACGAGTTGTTGCTTCGCGTGGGGATTACGCGTAATATCGCACTGCAAAAGTGAATAATATGGTTTTTGAGAGTGAGACGGGAAGGAGGCGACGTGATGTCGCGGGCTTTCCCGTCGAGTATAGTTCATTGAAAGCAAATGCCCGCCACGAGGCGGGCATTTTTCATTAACCCGGGTTCGGGACAAGAAATGATCTAAATCATGATGAACCGGTTATTTATTGCCCGTGGGGCATCCATGTCAACGGGAAAACGGCCTTTTCTCCCTCGTGACCCCGTCAGGGGTTGAACACCTACGGCGTTCATGAACGGGCGGGGAATATTTTCTATTGCTATCTAAGCCCTAAGCCGGACGAGCCGGAAAAGCTTGTAGTACAGGAATGAATTATTACCTTTGCCATCTAAGCAGAATAACGATGCAGACCATAATTGAATCAAACGAAGAAAAAATAAGCTGTAC
>JAISAV010000068.1 GCA_031266545.1 Odoribacteraceae bacterium
TAGTTGAGGAGCCTCAACGGCGAAAATTTTAGTTGATGCGTTATCCGCTCTTGCTGTTGCGCCGAAAGGGCGACAGGTAGCAGCAGGCACGTCATCCACAAATACGGTTTTTTCATCGCGTTTTATTTTCGTTATCGTGTCTTGATGCACAAGGCGAAGGTAATGATTTCGTGTAATTTTCTCGCCATTACCGGGCAAAAAGTTCTCGACCGGTGAATTTCGCAAGTGACGGGGGCATTAACGAAAATGATTACTTTCGCGTCATGCAAGATGATCGTTCGATGGGTATATACGTGCACGTCCCGTTTTGCCGGGGCAAGTGCTTTTACTGCGGGTTTTACTCGGTGGCCTCGCTCGCGGGGAAGGAGGAGTATCTCGACGCGGTGGGGCGGGAGATACGCGCCCGCGCGGGGTACTTGCCCGGGCGGGAGGTGGAGACGCTCTATTTCGGGGGAGGGACGCCCTCCGTGCTGACGCCGGGGGAACTGGAAGGGATCGTGAACTTGCTGGAACGAGAATACGCGTTTCGCCCCTCGGCGGAGCGCACCATCGAGGTAAACCCGGAGGATATCAACCGGGAAAGCGTGGCGGCGTGGCGCTCGCTGGGATTTAATCGCTTGAGCGTCGGGGTGCAGTCCTTCTCGGACGACCGGCTGTGCGCCATCCACCGCCGCCATTCCGCGCGGGAGGCGATCGACGGGATACGACTGGCCGCCGCCGGGGGATTCGATAATATCGGGATCGACCTGATCGTGGGGCTGCCCGGGCAGTCGGGCGAGGAGGTGCGGCGTGATATCGAGACGTTGATCGGCTTGCCCGCGTGCCACGTGTCGCTCTACCTGTTGAGTATCGAGCCGGGCACGGTATTCGAGGCGAGGACGCGGCGAGGGGAGCTTCTCCTGCCGGGCGACGAGGAGCAGGCCGACCGCTTCACGGAGGCGAGCGAGACGTTGAAGCGTGCCGGGTTCGAGCATTACGAGATCTCTAATTTCGCCCGTCCCGGCTACCATTCCCGCCACAATACGGCTTACTGGCAAGGGCAACCCTATATCGGCCTCGGCCCGGGCGCTCACTCCCACGACGGCCTCTCGCGCCAGTGGAATCTCGCCCACCTCAAGCGCTACGCGGCGGCCGTGAGGGAAGGAGGCGCCTACTTCGAGCGCGAGGTGTTGTCGCCCGTGGACCGGTATAACGAGTACGTGATGACCTCCCTGCGCACGATGCAAGGGGCGGAAATACGCTCGTTACAAGGGGAACACGCCCCTTATTTCGAACAGACGCGTGCGGTATGGGAGCGGTTCCTTGCCGCCGGTCTCCTCGTCCGTGTCGGCGACCGCGTCCGCGCGACGGAGGCCGCGTGGTTAGTCTCCGACGCCATCTTCGCCGACTTGTTTTACGTGTCCCCAGAGTGACGTCCTCCTACGATTGTTGTATTGAGAGACTGCCTTTTATGGAACATTCTGAAATTAACCTGAGTTCGGGATAAGAAATGATATAAATTGTTATGAATCGGTTGATCATGATGAGTCGATTATTGTTGCCCATAGGGCATCCATATCAATAGAAAATGGCCTTTTCTCCCTCGCAACCCCGTCAGGGGTTGAATATCTACGGCGTTCGTGAACGGGTGGGAAATATTTTCTATTGATATATAAGCCCTAACGGACTATGCTTATCCCGAACTCAGGTTATGGGATACAAGTCGCGATGTCGTACACGGGTAATCCCCGCCTACTTTTTCGTGCCTTGTTGTTGCGCCTTGCTTCGTTGTTCGGCCTCTTTTTGTTGCTTCTCTATATAAGAGGTGTAGGCCTTGTATTGCTCGGCGGTCAGGAGTTTCTTGATTTTGGCGTTCTCCTCTTCTTTTACCTTCCGGAATTTTTCTTGGGCGGTTTCCCTGCTCTCCCCGCTTTCGCGGCGATTGGCGAATAGTTCGTCTCGCTTGTTCAGGGTCTCGAGGAAGATGGCGGCCAGCTTTTTCTCCTGGTCGGCGTTGATTTTTACCTCTTTTTTGATGTTCTCCACCCGTTTTTGGATCATCTCCTCCGGCGTTCCCCGCTGCTGGGCGATGACATTCGTGGCGGCGACCGCGAACAGGGTCGCCAAGATTAGCGCTTGTAGTTTCATAATATGGTTTTATTCATGTGGTAAAAAAAGGGATCTCCTCGAGATCGCGATCAGGAGGGGATCCCCGTGATGATTTTTTTGTCTCGCGAGGCGCGTTACCGCGGCCCGCCGCCACCGCCCGGTCGTCCTTGGCCTTGTCCTTGGCCTTGTCCGCGCGAGCGCATCCTCTCTTCCATCTCTTTCCGTTGCTTCTCGAGGAAAGCGGTGTAGGTCTTGTACTGCTCCTCGGTCAGGATTTTCTTCATGGCCGCGTTCTCCTCGTCCTGCAATTTCTGGAATTGCTCCCGGTTGGCGTTCCGGTCAGTGCTGCCTTGCCGGTTCTGGAACATTTCCGTACGCTTCTTCTGCGTGTCGGTAAAGAGGGTTGTCACCTCTTTTTCTTGCTTTTCGTTGAGTTTTACCTCTTTTTTCACGGCTTCCACCCGTTGCTTGACCATCTCTTCCGGGGACATTCTTTGCCCGCCGCGTTGCTGCGCGGTCACGCCCAGCGAAAAGGCCACGAAGAGGGTCGATAACATTAACGTTACTGTTCTCATAATTTTTTGTTTTTAGTGATTTAACAAGGCATGAAACGAGATCGTTTCACGCGCGTGATTAATATTCCTAAGACAATTGAAACGCGCAAAGGTTTATCGGGGCGCGTCAGAAATTTCGTCACAGCTTCAACTTGATTTTCCTCCCCCGCGACTCGTTGTGCAGGCGATCGACCACGGTGATGACGACGCGATACGGGACGAGCTTCCCCCGCGCGGGGAGGTAACACCCGGCGCGCGGGGTGATGGCGACGATCTTCGAGGGGTCGTCGAGATCCAGTTTCTCGCCGGGGCCAAAGCAGTAGATCACGAAGTAGCGCGGGTCGCGGGCCTCCTGTCGCTCGCCTCGCGCGTCCCAGCGGAGGGTGTACCCCTGCCCGTCGCGCCGCGCCGCGAGACGCGTGACGCGCGCGGGTCGCCGGGAGGAGACCTGCTCGTGGGCGGGGACCAGCGCCGGGTAGCGGTGGTAGCGGCGGCGCAGGCTGTCGACGATTCCCCCGTTGTCGCGCAGGATCTCGTTGGCGGGCCAGAAGCAATTCCCCGCCACGCGGGGGAGGCGGCGCGCGACGCTCATCTTGTCGGCAAGCGCCCCCTGGTTCATCGTGCGGGTGACGTCCTGCCCGAGGTAGAGGTGGGCGCCGCGCGCGTGCTTGTTCCACCAGTTGGCCAGCGTCACGTAGTCGGCGGCCTCGTGCCCGATCTCCCAGTAGAGTTGCGGGATGATGTAGTCGACCCACCCGTTTTGCACCCAGAGCAGCACGTCGGCGTAGAGGTCGTTGTAATTTTGGAGGCCGCGGGTGTCGCTGCCGCTACCGTCGGGGGTATCCCTCTTGTTGCGGTAGATGCCGAAGGGGGCGATGCCGAAGCGCACCCAGGGTTTCACCTCGCGGATGGCCTCCTTCAGGTCGCGCACCAGCTTGTTCACGTTGTCGCGCCGCCAGTCGGCCCGCCGGTCGGGCGAGAAGGCCGCCCCGTGCACGCGGAAACTCTCGTCGTCGGGGAAGGGGAGGCCCGCCACGGGGTAGGGATAAAAATAGTCGTCCATGTGAATGGCGTCCACGTCATAGCGACGGACGATGTCCTGCACCACGTCGCGGATGTACCGCCTGCACGCCGGTATGCCGGGATCGAAGAGCAACTGCTTGTTGTAGAAAACAAACCATTCGGGGTGGTCGTGGTAGACGTGGTCGTCCGACAGGTGATCCGTGCCGGAGGTTCCCGCTCGGAAGGGGTTGAGCCACGCGTGAAACTCCATGTTCCGCCGCCGACACTCCCGCACGAGGAAGCGCATGGGGTCGAAGAAGGGATCGGGAGCGACGCCCTGCTTGCCCGTGAGGAAGCGGCTCCACGGTTCCAGCCGCGAGGCATACCACGCATCAGCCTCCGGGCGCACCTGAAAGAGGATAGCGTTGATCCCGCACGCTTGCAGGGCGTCAAGTTTCCGGATGAGATCCGCTTGCAACGCGCCGGGGGTCATCTGGCTGTATTCTCCTTGAAAAACGGTTTGTATCCATGCCCCGCGAAACTCTCGCTTGGGATGCTTCTGGGCAAACGACGACCCCGCGACGAAAAGCGGGATCAGGAATAAAAGGGTATATTTCATGCATGTG
>JAISAV010000111.1 GCA_031266545.1 Odoribacteraceae bacterium
GAGGTTCATGATCTTGTTCTTGAGGAAGGAAAAGAGGTACACCTTCACGGCCAGCAGGTTGTCGAACGTCTCCCGGTGTTCCCAGAACTTGATGAAGGCCTCCTGCACGAGATCCTCGCTGGCCTGCCGGTCGCGGACGAGCTTGTAGGCGTAGTAGAACAGGCGACCGTGCAACTCCTCGTGGAGCGCCCGGAAAGCCGCGCGATCCCCGCGGGCGATGTGTTGTACGTGCGTGTCTTCAAGCATTTCGGCGAGGTTTAAGTGGTCGCGAATATACGGGTTATAATCGAATTTTTCCCGTCGCCGTCGCCGTCGCGCGAAAAAACAGTATATTCGCGGGAGAAATCTACAGGGCATGAGAGCATATTTAGACTTGCTGGAGCGCGTGTCGCGCGAGGGGACGCGGAAGGACGACCGGACGGGGACGGGGACGATCAGTATCTTCGGCCACCAGGCGCGTTTCGACCTCGCCGCCGGGTTCCCGCTGGTGACGACGAAGAGGGTGCACCTCAAGTCGATCATCCACGAGTTGCTGTGGTTCCTGCGCGGGGAGACGAACGTGCGCTACCTGCAGGAGAACGGCGTCAGGATCTGGAACGAGTGGGCCGACGAGCGCGGGGAGCTGGGCCACGTCTACGGCTACCAGTGGCGGTCGTGGCCGCGCCCCGACGGCACGAGCCTCGACCAGATCGAGCGGGTGGCGCGCGAGATCGTCGCGTCGCCGGACTCCCGGCGGCTGGTCGTGAGCGCGTGGAACGCGGGCGACCTCGAGAACATGGCGCTGGCCCCCTGCCACGCCCTCTTCCAGTTTTACGTGGCGAACGGACGCCTCTCCTGCCACCTCTACCAGCGCAGCGCCGACGTCTTCCTCGGGGTGCCGTTTAACATCGCCTCTTACGCGCTGCTGACGATGATGATGGCCCGCTCGTGCCACCTCGAGCCGGGGGAGTTCGTGCACTCGTTCGGGGACGCCCACGTGTACCTGAATCACCTCGAGCAGGTCAAGTTGCAGCTCGCGCGCGTCCCTCGCCCCCTGCCGACGATGCACATCCGGGAGGGGGAGCGCTCGATCTTCGAGTACCGTTACGAGGATTTCGAGCTGCGCGGCTACGACCCGCACCCGGCCATCAAGGGGGAGATCTCCGTGTGAATAACCGTTTAACAAGTGAATAACGTGATATCAATAATCGTTGCCGCGGCGGAAAACGGGGTGATCGGGGAGGATAACCGGTTGCCGTGGCGCCTGCCCGCGGATTTGAAGCGTTTCAAGGCCCTGACGACGGGCCACGCGGTGCTGATGGGGCGCGTGACGTTCGAGTCGATCGGGCGCCCGCTGCCCCGTCGCCGCAACATCGTCCTCTCGCGCGATCCCGCCTGCCACCCGGCGGGGTGCGAGGTGGCGCGGGGCGTCGAGGAGGCCCTCGCCCGGCTGTCGCCCGGCGAGGCGTGTTTCGTGATCGGCGGGGAGAGCCTCTACCGCGCGTTCTGGCACCGGGCCGACCGCCTCTACCTGACCCTCGTGCACGTCCACGCGGCGGGCGATACGCGCGTCCCGCCCGTCGACCCGCGCGAGTGGGAGGAGGTCAGGCGAGAGAGCTTCCCGGCGGACGACGAGAACGAGCACGCTTACTCGTACGTGGATTACGAGCGGGTCAAAACGCTTTAACGGGACGCCATGAAGATCGATTATCAAGTCCGCGAGGAATACAAGCAACTGGAACCGGCCCTGCTGGAGATCCCCGCCTCCTTCGAGCGACGGGGGCGGCTGGTGAAGCGGGGGCGCAACGAGATCCGGGAGATCGAGGCGGGCGGCCTCGCGCTCAACGTGAAGTCGTACAAGCGCCCCAACCTCCTGAACCGGCTGGTCTACGCCTACCTCCGCCCCTCCAAGGCGCGGCGCTCCTACCTCTACGCCATCAAGCTGGCAGGGCTGGGCATCGGGACGCCGGAACCGGTGGCCTACATCGTCTACCGGACGCGGTGGGGCGTGACCCGGAGTTTTTACATCTCGCGTCAGGTCGCGTTCGACTTCGAGTTTCGCAACCTGAAGGCGGCGCGCCCGGCGGGCATGGACGAGATCTTGAGGGGCTTCACCCGCTTCACTTACGAGATGCACCGGCATGCGATCTACTTCCTCGATCACTCCCCCGGCAACACGCTGATCGCGCGAGAGGGCGACGCGTGGCGCTTTTACCTCGTCGACCTGAACCGCATGAGATTCCGCCGCGTCTCCCCGCGCGCCGGGTTGCGGAATTTCTACCGCCTGAACGCCGACGAAGAGATGATCGAGGTGATAGCCGGCGAGTACGCCCGCCTGACCGGTTCCGACGCGGGCGAGATGACGCGCCTGCTCTCCCACTGGACGCGGCGGCACGACGAGCGCGTCCGGCGGCGGAAGGCGCGACGCGCCCGGTAGCCCGGTGTCATTGCATACGCCGATTCTATTCTACCTGAATAAAAAAGACTGCCTCATTTTTGAGGCAGTCTTTGCTTTAGGTTATGGGGTTGATGTTACCAGGTCGTCGGCTCGAATTTGATCCAGTCCTCGTGGTTAGCGATGGAGCGGAACCAGAAGTCGGGGCCGTCTTGTATGATGGTGAAGCCGGTGGCAGCGTTGAGCAAGTTGTAGAACTTGTGGAAGCTGGGGTAACCGGCGGGAAGCGCATCGACAATGGAGTGGTATTCCAGACTCGAGAGGAGGGCGTAGCTCGTGGCCGAGAAGTTGAAGCAGAAGTCGTAGAGCGGGTTGCCGCCGACGGGCACGAGGTTGCCGTTTGCGGAGTTCCCGTAGATGGTGTTGCCCCCGCGGGCATTGAAGACGATACTATACTTGTACGAGCTTCTCGGCGCTTCGAAGCGGAGGGCGCGAAGTTCCTGCGGGGTCGATAGCGCCGCGTAGAAACCCACGAGGTCAGACCACCATTGTTGGAGCGAGTCGGACATGGTGGTGGCCAAGTAGCGGGAAGAGGTACCGTTGTAGTTCTTCAAGTTTATAAAGGCGTCCACGACATTCACGGAGGGATCCGGCTCGAGGTCGATGATCCGGGCGTTCTGCGCGATGGTAATAGTCTTGGTGTACGCTCCGCTGGTAGCAATCACTTCCCCGTCGCGCGGCGTCGTCATCGAGGGATTGGCTATGGCTTCGAGGACGATCGTGTCGCCCTCGAGGGTTGCGGTAAACCACGTGGCGTCAGGCACGAGGGTGAGCGGGAGGAGGTAGTCGACGCGTAGTTTCACGGTGCTTCCCGTGCCGGAGAAAGTCACTTGATAGGTTTCGATGTCGAGTCCCGGCTCGTTTTGGGAAACGGTGATTGCGATGTTTTTCTCACCCGCCGCGATGGTGATCGTGGCCGTTCGCGGCGCCGTGACGGTATTTTGCCGAACGGTGACGGCGACGGTGTTGCCGGAGATGCTTGTCTCGCACCAGTCCTGATTACTGGTCGCCGAGAACTTCACGGGGGTGGTCACCTCGATCGAACCGGTGCCACCGGCTGCCGCGAAGGCGTTCATGTTGGAAATTACCTCCAGCGTTACCGGGGCCTGACGCACGGTGAACTGATTGTATTTTTCGCCCACGGAGACGGTGACGAACGTCGTTCTTTCCACCGCGGTGTAGTTCGTGTCAACGGTTATCGTGGCGGCGTTCTCCGACAGGATCGCACGACACCAGGGTTGCTCGCTGGTGACCGCGAAGGGCATAGGAGCAGTGATCGCGAGTAGCGTTTCCCCGCCGTTCGCGGGGAAGTTGCTGGCGTCGACGCTCCACTCGAAGAAGACAGGCGACTGGCTGACGGGGATATAGTTGCGTTTCGACCCCGCCGCGAGGGTGATCATCGCAGTTCTCCCGGAGACACTCTTGTTGGTGTCGACCGATACCGTGATGGTGGCGCCGGAGACGCTCAGCCTGCACCATTCCTGGTCGCTGGTGGCGGTGAATTTCTCGCCGGTGGCCAGGACGATCGTGCCGCTGCCGCCAGCGGCGGGGAAGCTGCCCGCATTGCTTTCCTCGACCAGTATTTGCGTGGCCTCGAAGGTGCCATCGTATTTGTCCGTGCCACAGCTCGCCACGAGGAGGGCGAGGAGTAGCGTCAGCATGTAAGCTATTCTGTTTTTCATGATGCGTTGTTTTTTAGTCGTCAAGTTTTGTTAGTACCATGTCCGTGAAGCGGTAGCCACCACCGATGTTGCCAGTGAAAGTGCCCACGTAGGTTCCTGCGCTGGTGAAGGTGCGGAGGGTAATCCCGAAGAACCTGTTGACGTCGACGGTCCATCTACCGTTGTTCACGAGGGTGATTTTTCGTTCCCCGCCCTCGTCGTGGTTCCAGTTGCCGACCATGCCGTAGGTACCGACGGAGGTTTGGTAGCTAGCCGATCCGCTCGGATCCATCGCATATGCGCAGGCGCGAATGTAGTAGCCGCTTGGCTCGTGGAAACCAAGGGCTTGCGACGTCAGGGCGATCGTTCCCTTGGCGGCGTCGAAAGTAAGCTCGTAGGGGAAGGTGAATATTTTGGGGCAGGAGAGGGTGAAGGTGGCGTTTTTCTTCTTGAGCGTGATCTCAACGGTGTCCACGCTGTTGGTCAGGTACGCCTTGTAGTTAAGTCTCCAGCGTCCTAATATTTCAGCGTATTTTAGCTGGTAGTCGGGCGGGAAGTAGGGGATGCCCTTGAGGTCGACGCCGGGGTCGGCGCAGGCGTATTTCTCGTCGGCCTCGTTCCAGACGAAGTTCTCGAAGGTGACGTTTTGGATGGTGGTCGGCTCGTAGAGCCGGATACCGTTGTTGGTGATCGTGTAGGGGAGTTTTTCGGTCACGGAAGTGGTGTCCGTGTCGTTATAGGTGACGTTAAAGGTACGATCCACGACGGTGCCCGTGATCCAGACGTTGGTGTCTTGCTCGGACTGGAAGGCGAACATGCCGTAGCCGGAGATGGCGTCGAAGGTGGCCTCCACGTTGCGGATATAGTCTTGAAAGTCAAATGCGGCGTCACAGCGCCGCAGCACCAGCCGCCGTTCCCACTTCTTTCCCTTCATGACGATGTCGCCGGCATCGGTGATGTCCATGAGGATAAATTCATAGTCACCGGCCCAGCCGTCCACGTCGCTTGATCCTTTCGGCTCGCTGAAGAAGTGCAACACCTTGTTGTAGGTGTTAAAGGTTAGCAGGACGGACTGGTCGTAGATAATGTCATACTCCGACTCGTCAGATTCCCCGGCGGGGAGATGGGTGTCCATCTCGCACGTCGCATCAACGGTGCCGTCCGCATAGAAATGGAATTGCATGGCGTAACCACCGAGCGCAGCTTTCTTGTCGGGGTAATAGTCCGCGAGCCAGCCGTTCTCGGCCGACGCGAGCAGGGTGCGCAGTTCTTTCTGCTTGGCGGCCATTCGTTCTGCCGCCGGGCTATCGAAGACGTCATCCACCACCGGCACGCACGAGGAGGCGAACAGAAGCGGGAGGATGATTAACGTGAGGTATAAACGATGTTTCATGGTTTCATTTTAAAAGGTTATCCAAGTTCAAATTGTCCAACTCCCCGAAACGGCGCTGCACGATGGTGCGCAGTTCGTCGAGGTCGAGCGACCAGACGTCTTTTAGGTAGCTCTTGACGAGGTCGAGTTTGGCCGCAATCAGCGCCGCTCCCGTCTCACCGGCGATCACCATCTGTTCTTCCCACCAGCCGTCGGGCTTGACGACGTAGAAGGCAAGGGTCTCGACGAAGTCCTCGTGGGCCTCTTCCCGCGCGTAGCGGCTGATAAAGCCTTTCTGGAGCGCGATCTCGAGGGTGTTGCCGTCGGACGTCCACTCGTCGAGGACGTAGTCCGCCTGGGTGATGAGCTTGAAGGCCGTCGAGAAGTCTTTCTTCTGGTGCAGGATGTGGGAAAACTCGTGGAACATGGTCTTGAGATACCAATCGCTCAATAGATCCTGGTTCACGCTGAAGGGCGTCAAATCATTGACCAAGTATAGCGTGATCTTCATGCCGCTCTCGGCGGAACCTTTCAGGACGGTGGTGGTTTTGTACGCACCCGACCCGACGACGTGGATGACGCGTTGCGAGTGGCTCCGCATGAATTCAACGCCGAGCAACTCGTCGTACGCCTCGTAGAACATGTGTTTGAGGATCTTCGCAAGGGCTAGGGCCTTGTCGGGGATGGCCGGCGCCAGTTCGTACGATCTGTCGGATTCAATATCCTGGAGTTTGTACTGGAACTGGATGTTGTACGGGTAGGTGTAGTTTTCCAGTAGCCATTGTTCGATTTTGCTGGGCTGTCCCGTTGGATCCTCGAAGATGCTCTTGGTGCGGGGGCCTTCTTCGGCGCACGACCAGCACATCGCGGCCAGTGCACAGGCGATTATACAGGTGAGTATTTTTTTCATCTCTTTCGATTTTATGGTTTATTTATTTCTCGGATTGGGCGTCATTCCCGCCTTGATGACCGGGTCGGGGAGTTGGACGGCGCGCCGGGGGTCGTCGAGGGGTAGCTCGTCGAGGAGGGTGACGTGATTGTTCGCGTCAATCTCTCGCCGTTGGATGACGATGCCGAAACGCTTAACGTCGAACCAGCGAAGACCATCAAAAAGGGTCTCGATACGGCGGAAGTGCAGCAGGCAGTGGAGGAAATTCTCCTGCTCCGCGGAGACGATCGGGGTCTCGGGGTGTAGCGCCTTCTTGACGGTGGGGTTGTCCCACTCGTAATAGGAGAGGGCGGAGTAATAGTCGTTGATAAGTTCCCGTGTCAAGGTGACGGTGGACGACGTGTGGTTGGACATCCAGAGGGCGAGATCGGCCGTGGCCTTGTCGTATTCCCCGAGCAGGATGTAGGCCTCGGCGCGGCATAGCAGCGTTTCATCGGCGGAGAAAGCGACTTGCACGGTGCGCGTGTATCCTACCCCGGCGACCCGGTCAGTGTACTGAAATAGGGCGGGGTACTTAGGCATGCAAGCGTAACCGCCATAATTGGAGTAAGTCGAGGTCTGGTGGTAGAACATGCCGGTGGCGTATGTTCCCCACGGGCCGTTGGAGCGCGATATCTCGGTGAGGGAGAGGTATTGCGAGTACATGTACTTTTTCCCGCTGCTCGTGTTCCGGAAGATCGATGCGGCATAACTGTAGACGGGTACCAAGAGCAGGTTTGCCTCGTGTTTCGGCAGGACGTAGTCGTTGGCGGTGAGGGAGTAATCCCCTGCGTAGACGGCAAGGTCAACCACCCTTCGCAGGACGTTGAGGGGGGTATTCCCCAAGACGGCGTTGGCGTGCTCGACCACCTTGTCATACTTGCCGTAGTAGAGGTAGAAACGGGTGGCGAACGCGTGGGCGGCTTGCAAGTTGAAGTGATACTTGGGCACCGTGTAAAGGTTGTCGTCGATCAGCGGTAATCCTTCCTCGAGGTCTTGCTCGATTTTCCGGTAAACCTCGGCCACGGGTTCGCGCTCGTAGACGGGGGCGACGGAGGTCTCGGGTTCAGTCATGTAGGGAATGCCCAAGTCTTTCTCCCCATGACTTTTCGAGTAGTGTAGCCCGAAGACGTTTACGAGCCGGAAGTGGTGGTAGGCCCGGATGAGCAGTGCCTCACCTCGCTGGGGGTTGAGCCGCGCGGGGTTTCCCTTCTCTTCGATGGCTTGCAGGATGTAGTTGGCGACGGCGATGGCGCCGTAACAGCCATCCCAAACGCTTTTGGGGGAGTCGTTGCCGGTCTCCAGCATATCTTTCCATGCAAATTGCTCGTCTTGCAGGCGGTTGTACGCATTGGCAAGCGTTCCCCGGCAGTCCATGTTGTCGGACATCATCTCCATCATCACGATGCCGGGATGCTCGTCGTAGCCGGAGATGAGCAGGCTCGTGATCTTCTCGTCCGTGTCTATTTCCGTGCGGTTATCCGGGAGCGTGTCCAGAAAATGCTCGCAGGAGATGGTTAGCCCCATCCCTATCAATGCGAATAGTGCAATAAGGTATTTATGTTTCATGATTCCTCGTGTTTAGATTCCAAATCTTAAAGTGAACGTGAATTGTTTCGACAATGGGGCGGAAACGCCGCCCGCGTGGAAGAACTCGGGATCGTGCCCGTTTAGTTTCTTGTCGGCGTAGATCAAGAACAGGTTGGTGCCCTGCAATTTCATGGAGAGGCTCTTGAAGCCGACACTTGACAACCACGCCTTGGGTAGGTCGTAGGATAACGACATCTCTTTCATGCGGACGAAACCACCGTCGGCAGTCCGCACGTCGGAGAAGTTGTAGGCGTTGTAGCCGTAGCGGACGTTCGTGATGCTGCTGCTCCCGCTGGTTTGCCGCGCAGCCAAGATGACGGGGACGTTCGTGTAGGCCTCGTCGCCAGGCATGATCCAGCGGTTCTTAAATTCTTTCGGCATGGCGTCGAGATCGGAATAAGCAGACCTGAAAACGCGATCGAGGCGTACCTTGTTGCCAAACGAGTAGGTGATAAAGACGTTTAGACGCAACGATTTGTACGTGAAAATGTTCCCCAGACTACCGAAGATGGTCGGCTCCGTCGGCCCCTCGTACTTCAGGAAGCCCAGTTTCTCCCGCTCCTGGAAGTAAACGTCGCTGATGGATACCTTGTCGTCTTGGTCGAGGAAGGTGGGCACGCCATCCTCGTTCAAACCCATGAAGGGGATGGAGAAGAGCGCCCGGTGAGGGTATCCCACCTTGCCGAAACCGGTGTTGGTGATGAAGTCGTAGACGCGCTTGAGCGAGTAGAGCTTCGTGATCTCGGCGTGGGTGTAGGAGAAGATAAAGTCCGTGCTCCAGGTGAAGTCGGAACGTTTGATGTTTTTGGTGGAGAGGGTCGCCTCGAAACCGTCCGACTTCATGGCGGCGTTGTTGGCGTACTTGTCGATCTCCCCACCGACGCCCATCGTGGATATTTCTCCAATCAGGTCGAAGTTGTTGCGGCGATACCAGTCAGCACTCAAATTGATACGGTTGTCCAAGAATCCGAGGTCAATACCGATGTTTAGCTCGTGCTTTTTCTCATAGGTCAGGTCTTGGTTCTCGAGGCGACTGATGTATATCTGCGTCTCTTGCTGGTCGGACTGCGGGCGCCAGAGTTGTCCGGGTCTCAAAACGGGTTTCGAGTTGGTCACGAAACTCGGCCCGCGGTCGCCCGTCAGGCTGTATGACGCCTTTAACTTGACATGAGAAAAGATCGATTTCGCATCTTCGAAGAACTCTTCCTCGTGTATGTTCCACGCCCCGGCCACGTTCCACGTGGGTAACCAGCGGGCCGAGCGGGCCTTGCCGAGCTTGTTGGTGCCCTCGTAACGTAACGTCCCGTTGAAGGTATATTTGCTCAAGTAGGAGTAGGCGCCAAAGGCGAAGAAGGCCGCGCTACGGGTGTGCGAGGGGCTAACGTCGTAATAACTATTACCCCCTTCTTTACTCTGCTTGAATACCTCGTACGCATAATTGACGACGTCTCCCATCGAATATTGACGTCCCCAGCCGGTGAAGAGAACCCGCTGGCGATCGGCGGAGTTGATTTCCATGCCCCCGAATAGTTTCATGATATGCACGTTATTGAAATCTTGATCCCACGATGCGGTGGCACGGAAGTCGTAACCCACCATCAAGTTGTCGGTGCGTTTATAGATACCGCCATAAGGCAGGACGCTGATGGGCGGTTCGATCAGGTTGTCCGGGTCCTTGTAGAGGTAGGGGTTGTTATCACGGACAGTTGCGTCGGGCATGGCCCGGTAGGCACGCGCCTGGTTGGATTCGTCCTTGATGTGGTGCTCGAGCGAGGAGAGGGAGTATTTCATGGCCCCCAGCGCGGTCAGCTCGAGGCGCCTCTTGATCCGCCACTTGACCTCGCCCTGGAATTTCAGGTCGACCACGTTCAAGTCCATGTAGTTGTTGTTCAACTCGTGGTGGATGTTGAAGTCAGCGTAGTTGCGCGTGTAGAACGCATTGGGGTCTAACGTCCGCGAGGCGTTCAGCGCATAGCTGTACGGGTTGATGTCAAAATTCCGCGTGACCTCTCCCCGCACGACGTCGCTCTCCTGTCCGAGCGTTCCCGGCGCAACTTGCTTGCGGTAGGAGGCGTTCGTGATCAGGTTGAGCGAGAGGTTGGGGCGGATGTTGAACGTGGAGTTCAGGATTCCCGTGTAGCGATTTACCGAGCTGGCAATGGTCCACCCCGGATCGATCATCGCGCTGAGGGAGGCGTAGTAATAGGTCTTATCCGTGCCCCCGGACATGCTCAGCGAGTGGTTTTGTTGGAGGTTGAGGCGATACAATTCCTTGAACCAGTTCGTGTTTCTCATCTCCGCCTGCCGGAGGTAGGCGTTTTTGGCTTGCACCGTGTTGAGGAGGGCGAACGTTCCCGTGGCGGGATCGTAGGTGTTCATCAACTGGTACATCTTTCCGTAGACGCCGCTGTTCCTGTCCCGGTAGGTGCCGGAGAAGGTTAACCACCCTTTCTCCTCTAACTCCTTGTAGACGTCCATCTGGTCTTGAGAGTTCATGATGTCGAAGCCGGTGTAGCTAGGAATTAAACGGGAGGTAAACTCACCGGTGTACTTCAAGTCGCTCGCCCCTTTTTTCCCCTTCTTCGTCGTGACGACGATCACGCCCGACATGGCCCGCGCGCCGTAGATGGAGGTGGCCGAGCCGTCTTTGAGGATCTGGAAACTCTCGATGTCGTCGGCGTTTAACCCGGCGATGGCCGAGCTGATCAACGTCTCCGCATCTCCCGACGAGAGGGCGTCGGCGTCGACCTCGACGACGTCTTCCATGATCACGCCATCCACCACCCAGAGGGGTCGCGAACTGCCGTAAATGGAAGTGGCCCCGCGCACGCGGATCTTGGGCGCCGTGCCGAAGGTGCCGGAGACGTTTTGCACGGATACCCCGGCGGAGCGCCCCTCGAGGGAACGGCTGATGTCTGGAAGCCCGTCAATTTTCATATCTTCGGCCCTCAGGTGGTCGGTCGCACCGGTGAACAGGCGCTTGTCCACCTGCACGATACCGGTGACCACCACCTCGTCAATCGCGGAGGCCTCCTCCTGCAAGACGATGCGCGCCAACGCCTGCGTGTCCGAAGCGGGAATCGTGCGGGGGGTATGCCCCACGAAGGTAATTTCTAAGGATACCTTGTTGCTGGACAAGCGTAACGTGAAGTTACCGTTCGCATTGGTCACCGCACCCTGTAACGGGCCGGTGGCTTTCTCTTGACCGTCTACAACCTTGATTGTAGCACCGACAAGGGGTGCCCCGTCACTGGTCACCACGCGGCCGGATATGACGTGTTGCTGCTGTGCCTGCGGGACAATGGACAAGATGAGCACGTACTCCTCTTGTACCTCGTAGCGGACAATTTTCCCGGGGAAAATCTCCTTTAGCGCATCGTCGATCGACGCATCCTTCAATGCCAAGCTCACCAAGGCTTCTGCATTAATTTGAAGATCACTGTAAAAGAAGTCTTTTTTAAACTCCTTGCCTAATAATCTCAATACTTGGCTTACAGGCGTGTTCTTCACTTCAAGAGATACCTTAGTGACCTGCGCGTGGCTCGCGGCAGATAGATGCATGGCACATACCACACAGAAAAAAACGGTAAGACGCATGATAAATACTGTTTTTTTTAGCCATCCGGAGAGGGATAGGCAAGGATCATGAATTTTTTTCATACATTTGCAATTAGAGTTAAACATGGCCCTGTCCTTTTAGATTTGCCGATCCTGAAAACAGGGCGTTTTTAATGAAAGAGCCGGGGAAGCACGAGACTTTCCCGGCTTGTTTATTTATTATCAATCACGATATCACCTCCTTTCACGCGACAACGCACGTCGCCGGTCGCCTCGATCCGCTGGATTAAATGCTCCAATGGACGAAATTTTTGCATGGAACCCGAAAAATGGAGCGATTTCAATTCCTCTTTGGCAAACAAGATCTTCACGTCATACCACCGGGAGATTTGCATGGCGATCTCTTCCAGCGTGGCATTGTCAAAATTGAATTTCCCTTGCACCCACGAGGTGATGTAAGAGGCGTCCACCGGGCTGACATTGATCTCCCCGCCAAGGACGGCGGCTTGCTGGTCGGGTTCTAATACCACGCGCGCCCCCTCGTTCGTGTTTACCTCCACGGAACCACTCACTAACGTGGTCAGCACCCGGTTTTCATCCGGGTAGGCCATCAAGTTGAAGCGAGTTCCCAACACCCGAACGGAGAGATCGGCAACGTCCACGACAAAGGGACGCGCGGGATCCCGCTCTACTTGAAAGTA
>JAISAV010000117.1 GCA_031266545.1 Odoribacteraceae bacterium
ATATGGATTGTTAAACGTTTATGTCTATGACCCGGAAAATGGTTTTCCCCCCATCCCGGCGATTGAAAAAATAGCGCCCGCGCGGGAGATGCCGGGCAAATGTATAACAAAATCCAACGCGGCCCAATGCTTCGGCTTTTTTTATAACTTGCGGCCGTTTTCGCGACCCGGCGGGCGGGCGCGCTAATGAACGACAAGACATGGATAACGACAAACATTTAACGGGAAGGGACGCGCGGCGCGGCCTGCTGGTGATCACGGCGGCGGCGTTCCTCGTGCCGTTCATGGGGTCGGCGCTTAACCTCGCGCTGCCGGATATCGGGGAGCGCTTCTCGATGACGGCGGGCGCCCTGACGTGGGTGGCGACCTCTTACCTGATCTCGACGGCGATCTTCCAGATCCCGTTCGCGCGGCTGGCGGATCTCGTGGGGCGGCGCGTGATTTTTTGCCGCGGGTTGCTGCTCTTCTCGCTGGGCGCGCTCGCGTGCGGCTTCGCCCCGTCGGGCGGGGTATTGCTGGCGCTTCGCTTCGTGACGGGCGCCGGCAGCGCGATGATGTTCGGGACGAGCACGGCGATCCTCACCTCCCTCTTCCCGCCGGAGAAGCGCGGCCGCGCGCTGGGCGTCAACGTGGCGGTCGTCTACGCGGCGCTGGCGGCCGGGCCGTTCCTGGGCGGGATGCTGACGCACTATTTCGGCTGGGAGACGCTCTTCTTCGCGAGCGCCGGGATCGGGGCCGCGGTGCTGCTGCTGGCGCGCCTCTACCTGCGTGGGGAGTGGGTCGAGGCCCGCGGCGAGCGGTTCGACTGGACGGGCAGCCTCCTGTACGGGGCGGGGTTGGCCGGCGTGATCTACGGCTTCTCGACGCTGCCGGGCGCCGTCGGCGCGGCGTGCCTGCTGGCGGGCGTGGCGGCGTTCGCGGCGTTCGTGCTGTACGAGCGGCGCCAGGCCGCACCGGTGTTTAACGTGCGCCTGCTGGGCGGCAACCGCGTGTTCACGCTGTCGTTGCTGGCGGCGCTGGTCAATTACGCGGCCACGTCGGCCATCGCCTTCATGTTGAGCATCTACCTGCAGTACGTCCGGGGACTGGACGCGCGGCACGCCGGGTTGATCCTCATCTCGCAGGCCCTCGTGCAGTCGGCCTGCTCGCTGGTATCGGGCAGGCTCTCCGACCGTTTCTCGCCGGCGCGGCTGGCGTCGCTGGGGATGGCGCTCACCGTGGCGGGACTGGCGGGGCTGGTCTTCCTCGACGCGACGACGCCGCGGGCGTTGATCGTCGCCCTGCTCGTGTTGCTGGGGATCGGCTTTGGCGTCTTTTCTTCGCCGAACACGAACCTGATCATGAGTTCGGTCGGCCGCAAGGAGTACGGGCAAGCCTCCGCGATCTCCGGCACCGTCCGGCTGGCCGGTCAGGCGATCAGCATGGGCATCGCCGGGATGGCGATCTCGTTCTACGTCGGGAACGAGGAGTTGACGCCGGTACTCTTCCCCGCGTTCATGCAGAGTACCCGCCTGACGTTTATCATCTTCCTCGCGTTGTGTCTCGTGGGTCTCCACGCCTCCCGGAAGCGCTGAGGGAGGGGTAAGGTTTCCCGGGGCCTCGCTGGCGCGTGTCGGGAAATTCCCGTATATTCGCGAGCCGAACAAGATAAGGAGAAAAATGCAAAAGAAGTTTTATATAGAGACCTACGGTTGCCAGATGAACGCGGCCGATAGCGAGGTGGTCGCCGCCATCCTCGAGGGGGCCGGTTACGCCCGGGCGCGCGACCAGCAGGAGGCGGACGTGATCCTCGTCAACACCTGCTCCGTGCGCGAGAATGCCGAGCAACGGGCGCGCGGCCGCGTGCAAGGGTTCGCGGGGATCAGGAAGAGGAATCCCGGCGTGCTGGTGGGCGTCATGGGCTGCATGGCCGAGCGGCTGGGCGCGGCGCTCTTCGAGCAGGAGAAGAACGTCAACCTCATCGCGGGGCCGGACGCGTACATGGATCTTCCCCTGCTGATCGAGCGGGCGGCCCGCGGGGAGCGCGCGATCAACGTCGAGTTGTCCGCGACGGAGACCTACGCGGGGATCTGTCCCTCGCGCGGCGACGAGACGGCCGTCTCCGGGTTCGTCACGATCACGCGGGGGTGTAATAATTTCTGCACCTACTGCATCGTCCCCTACACGCGGGGACGGGAACGGGGCCGCGACCCGGGGAGCATCCTCGCCGAGGTGCTCGACCTGCGCGACAGGGGGCGGAAGGAGGTGACGCTCCTCGGGCAAAACGTCAACTCGTACCGCTGGCGGGGCGAGGGGGACGAGCTTGATTTCCCGGCGTTGCTGGAACGGGTGGCGCGGGCCGTCCCCGGGACGCGCGTGCGGTTTGCCACCTCGCACCCGAAGGACATGAGCGACGAGATCCTCCGCGCCATCGCCGCGCACCCGAATATCTGCCGCCACGTTCACCTGCCCGTGCAGTCGGGCAGCAACGCCACGCTGGAACGCATGAACCGCAAGTACACGCGGGAGTGGTACCTCGATCGCGTGCGCGCCATTCGCGAGATCCTCCCCGGGTGCGGCCTGTCGACCGACGTTTTCGTGGGCTTTCACGACGAGAGCGAGGAGGATCACCGGGCCACGCTCTCCCTGATGGAGGAGGCGCGCTTCGACCAGGCTTTCATGTTCAAGTACTCGGAGCGACCGGGGACGATCGCCGCCCGCCGCCTGCCGGACAACGTGGACGAGGAGACGAAGGGACGCCGCCTGACGGAGGTGATCGACTTGCAGAATCGCCTCTCGCTCGAGAGCAACCGGGGGGACGTTGGCCGGGTGACGGAGGTGCTGGTCGAGGGCGCGTCGAAGAAAAACAGCGAGGAACTTTTCGGGCGCGACGAGCGGAACAAGGTGGTCGTCTTCCCCGCCCGGGGGACGCGGGTCGGCGATATCGCACGCGTCCGGGTGACGGGGTGCACTTCCGCCACCCTGCTCGGGGAGATCATGAACGATTAATCGCTAACGCCATGCCCGCGTCGAGAAAATTACAGAACGAGGAGTTGCACCGCCTGCCGGTCGAGGAGTACCGGGAGGTGGAGAAGTTGCCGGTGGTCGTGGTGCTGGACAACGTGCGGAGCCAGCACAACATCGGCGCGGTCTTCCGCACGTGTGACGCCTTTCGCGTCGAGAAGATTTACCTGTGCGGCATCACCGCCACGCCCCCCCACCGCGAGATCCACAAGACGGCCCTCGGCGCCGAGGAGAGCGTGGCGTGGGAGTACGCGGCGGAGACCGTCGCCGCGGTCCGGCGCTTGAAGGCGAGCGGCCACGTCATCGTCGCCGTCGAGCAGGCCGAGGGGAGTCGCTCGCTCGAGGACTACGTCCCGTTGCCGGGCGCGCGGCACGCGTTTATCCTCGGGAACGAGGCGCGGGGCGTCGACCAGGAGGTCGTCGACCTCTGCGATTACTGCGTCGAGATCCCGCAATTCGGCACGAAGCACTCGCTCAACGTCTCCGTGGCCGCGGGCATCGTCCTCTGGCAGGCGCTCCGCCCGCTTTTCCCGCGTCCATAACTATATTTCACAACATCCTTAAAAATAGCCTAAACTTCGGGTAATCATTTGCCGGGAAGGATTATTTTTTAATACCTTTGGACGTTCGTAAAATATCGATTTTTTAATAACTAACTATATCTATTATGATGCAAGAAAATGTGAATCCTATCGTCGCGAAAGATAGAAGCGCTGATACGTCCAGGCCTATTTTGACCATTCGTATACCCGCGACATCCGCCAACCTGGGCGCGGGGTTTGACTGTATCGGCGTCGCGCTCGATCTTTGGAATACTTTTGAATTGTATCACGTTCCCGGGCAAAAGAAACATATAATCATTGAATCATTCGGGGAAGCCGCGGACAGGTTACCTAAAGACCATACCAATACCATTGCCAGGGTCATGTTTGAAGAACTTGACGAAACGCTCGGGCAAAAAGCGCCCGGGCCGCTCAAGATCGTTTGCCACAACAATATTCCCTGTGGCAGCGGGCTGGGTTCGAGTTCCACGGCTGTTATCGCTGGACTTGTTTTCGCCCATGCCCTCGCCCGCCGCGAGTTGACACGCGAAAACGTTGACACGCTGAAGCGTGCCGTGTTATCGCGGGCCGCGGAAATCGAGGGACACGGGGACAACGTCGTGCCCGCGCTCTTGGGCGGACTCGTGGTGATCACGCGTTCGGCGAACGGTCGCTTGCTCACGCACGGGATTTCCACTCGAGTGCCGAAAGTCGTGGTATGCGTGCCCGATTTTGTATTTCTCACGCCGAAAGCGCGGGCGGTGCTCCCGCCGACCTTGCCCCGCGCGGACGCTATCTATAATATCGGTCACGCGGTAATGACGATAGAGGCCTTGCGGGCGGGCGATTTGAAACTGCTCGCCAAGGCGCTGGACGACAGAATGCACGAGCCATACCGGTTCCCTGCAATCCCCGGGGCCATCGAAGCCCGGGAAGCGGCGCTGGACAGCGGGGCTGTCGCGTCGTGCCTGAGCGGCGCCGGACCGGGAATACTCTCTTTTGTCGAAAACGATCACGAACGCGTGGGCGAGGCCATGAAGAACTGTTTTGCCGGGGCGGGATTGAAGGCGCGCTACTGGATACTGGATATCAACGAAACCGGCGCGGAAATTATACTGGGGTAAATTGAGAATTTTATGCGATTTACAAGTACGCGGGGCGGCGATACCGCCACTTTCAGCCAAGCGGTAATCAAGGGATTGGCCGGGGACGGCGGGTTGTTCGTGCCGGAAACCCTGCCCGATATCAGCTTGTATTTAAAACGCTGGCATGGTTTGCCGTATACCGAACTCGCGTCTTCCTTCCTTTCGCTTTTTGCCACGGACATTCCCCGCGACGAGTTGAATCATTGTGTTGAACTTGCCTACAGCGATTTTCCCGACCCGATAACCCCGGCGCCCCTCGTGAAACTGTCCGATAACTTGCATGTTATGGAACTGTTCCACGGCCCCACGCTCGCGTTTAAGGATTTTGCCCTGCAACTGCTTGGACAATTCTATGGAAGACATATCCGCGATACGGGGCACTCGTTGAATATACTCGGCGCGACATCCGGCGACACCGGCTCGGCCGCGATTCACGGGATGTTGAAACATCCCGGCGTTCACAGCTTTATCCTTTATCCCGAGGGATGTATAGCAGAATTGCAGGAGCGACAGATCGCATGTACAGGCTCGCCTTTTGTACACCCTTTCGCTATCAAGGGCAGTTTCGACGATACACAGGACATCGTTAAACAGATTTTCGGCGATGCGACATTCTCATCGACCCATTCGCTCGCGGCCGTTAATTCCATAAATATTGCACGCCTCCTTGCCCAATGTGTCTATTATCTGCACGCGGCGCTTAAACTTGAAGCGTCCGAGGACAATCCCCTCGAATTTATCGTGCCCACGGGCAATTTTGGCAATGTACTTGCCGGTTGGATGTTAAGCAGGATGGGAGTACGGGGCATGCGTTTTTGCGTGGCGACCAATGTAAATGCCGTGGTGTCGAATTTTTTCAAAACAGGAGAATATCGCCCCGGTACGGTTACCCCAAGTCATGCCCCCTCGATGGATATCCAACAAGCCTCGAATCTCGAAAGATGGTTATGGTGGCATTTCAACGGGAACGGTGCTCGCGTACGTGAAATCATGACAACTTTGCAGCACGACGGCAAATTTGTCCTGGACGAAATACCGGAAAATACCGACATGATACGCGCGATATCCTGCGACAATGCAGGTATCGAAACGTGGATCAGACGAGCATGGCTCGAAAAAGGCTACCTGGCGGATCCTCACACGGCCTGTGCTTTCGCGGCGGTTCGCGAAGATACGCGCGGTGTAATTCTGGCAACGGCTCATCCCGCGAAATTCCCGGAGGTAATCGCTTCGGTAACGGGACAGTTCCCCCAACATCCATCCTTGGAGATTTTGAAAAAGCGTACCGTGATAAAACACATACTGCCGGCAGACGTCGAGGCAGTAAAAATAGCGATCAATAGTCATTGTAAAAACCTAAATTATTATCATCATGGAAACAACCGTTAAATTGTACTCGCTGAGTTACACCAACGCGAAGACTTATCTTTTCGCGCTACTGTTCGTGGTCGGCAACGTGGTCTTGCCGCAAGTGTGTCACCTCGTGCCCAACGGGGGCTTGATGCTGCTGCCGATCTATTTCTTCACCTTGATCGCGGCCTATAAGTATGGCCTGCAAGTGGGCTTGCTCACGGCCGTGTTGTCGCCCCTTGTCAACAACCTGCTCTTTGCCATGCCTCCGGTGGGCATGTTGGCGCTCGTGGTGATCAAGTCGGGATTGCTGGCGGTGGCCGCCGCGTACGCCGCGCGTTGGAGCGCGAAGGTGGCCTTGTTGCCGATCCTCGCCGCCGTGCTGGCTTATCAGGCGATCGGGATAATCGTCGAGGGGTCGTGGTTTGGCTTTCCCCCCGCCCTGCAGGCCTCGTGGGTTGCCGTCCCGGGGCTTTTGTTGCAGGTGTTCGGGGGGTACGCCCTGTTGAAGGCGCTGGACAAATGGTGAACGGGTCGAAATCCCTCGAGGAGGTACTGGAACGTTTCAGGACGATCGCCATCCCCGACGATTTCGACATGATCGTGGCCATTGCCAACGGGGGGATCGTCCCTGCCGCTATCCTTAACCAGCGGTTTAACAAGGAGGTGCGGCTGGTGTATATCAACCTGCGGGACGAATCGCAACAGCCGAGGTACGACAGGCCGAGGGTGTTGCACCCGCTGGATTTTGACGTCCGGGGTCGGCGCGTGCTGCTGGTGGACGACCGCGTGAAGAGCGGCTCCACCTTCGCCGCCGCGCGGGAGTTGCTCGCCGCCGCCGCGAGCGTCCGGACGTTCGCCGTGAACGGGAAGGCCGATCACGCCCTCTACGACGAGGCGTGTTTCCGCTTCCCGTGGAATCTATGATCAGTTTATTTTCCGAAATAACGAAACAAATGGACAGGAGAGATTTTTTGAAGGCCATCGCCGTGGCCGGCGCGACGATCACGGTCAAGCCCAGCGAGGCCATGCATATATTAACGCAGAGAAGCCAGGGACCGGCGACGGAAGGGCCGGTGGACATGGTGGCCGTCATGGGCGGCGAGCCGGAAGCGATGTTCCAGAAGGGCATCGAGGAGCTGGGCGGCATCCGGCAATTCATCCGGGCGGGCCAGCGCGTGGTCGTGAAGCCTAACATCGGGTGGGACAAGCGGCCGGAGCTGGCCGGCAACACGAATCCCGCGCTCGTGGCCGAGATCGTGCGGCAGTGCCTCGGCGCCGGGGCGAAGGAGGTGGTGGTCTTCGACCACACGTGCGACGAGTGCCGCAAGACCTACAAGAGCAGCGGTATAGAAGAGGCCGCGCGGGCTGCCGGGGCCACCGTCGTGCACGCCGACCAAGAGTCGCGCTACCGGCCCGTCTCCCTCCCGCTGGGGAAGAGCCTCAAGGAGACGAAGATTCACGAGGCGATCCTCGATTGCGACGCGTGGATCAACGTGCCGATCCTGAAGCATCACGGCGGGGCCAACCTGAGCATCTCGATGAAGAATTACATGGGCATCGTGTGGGACAGGCCCTATTTCCACTCGCACGACTTGCAGCAGTGCATCGCGGACGTGTGCACTTTTAGCAAGAAGCCGGTGCTGAACGTCGTGGACGCCTACCGGCTCCTGAAGACGAACGGCCCGCAGGGGCGCGCCGTGTCGGACGCCGTGCTGACGAAGGGGTTGTTCATGTCGCACGACATCGTGGCCGTCGATACCGCCGCCGCACGGTTTTTCAACCAAGTGCGGAACATGCCCCTCGACCAAGTGGGGCACCTCGCCAACGGGGAGGCCCTGAAGATCGGCACCATGAACCTCGATCAACTGAACGTGAAGCGCGTCAAGCTGTAATCCCATGCTGAAAAAGGTGCGAGTGGGCGTGTCGGCCGCCGCGTGCGTGCTGATTACCTTCTATTTTATAGACTTCGCGGAGTTGATGCCGCACTATTTCGGCTGGCTGGCCCGGGTGCAGTTGTTGCCGGCCTTGCTGTCGAGGGGAGTGCTGGCGGTCGTCGTGGCGTGGCTACTCTTGACGCTCGCGGTGGGGCGCGTCTACTGCTCGAGCATTTGCCCGATGGGGATTTTTCAAGATCTTGTCGCGTGGATCTCGCGGCGCGCGGGGAAGAAGCGGAAACGTTATCGCTATCGCCGCCCGCGCGTCGTGGTGCGCGTGCTGGCGTTGGTCGTCCCGATGGTGCTGTTCTGGACGGGTTTCCCGCTCCTGCTGGGATTGCTGGAACCGTATAGCGCTTACGGGCGGATGGTTACCGCCGTTTTCAAGCCCCTCTACATGGCGGGGAATAACTTGTTGGAGGCGTTCCTGTCGCTTTTTAACCATCATGCGCTTTACCGCGTGGGGATCTTCGTCCAGAGTCTCTCTGCGCTGCTCGTCGGCTTGCTGACACTCGCGGTGATCGGGGCGCTGGCGTGGCGATACGGGCGGACGTGGTGTAACACCTTTTGCCCGGTGGGGGCGGTGCTCGGTTTTTTGAGCAAGTACTCCTTGTTCAGGGTGCGCCTCGACGCCGACAAGTGCACGCGGTGCGGGGCGTGCGCCGCGCGATGCAAGGCGGGTTGCATTGATAGCAAGGAGAAGCGCGTGGACGGTAGTCGTTGCGTGGCCTGTTTCAATTGCCTTGACACGTGCAAGTTTCAGGCGTTGAGTTTTTCCCTTGCCGCCCGCCGACGGGCTGGTGTCGGCGAGGCGGGCGTTGCGGATGCGTCCCGGCGTCGCTTTTTGCTTGCCTCCGCGGCCACCGCCGTGGCCGTCCCCGGCGCGCTCGCGGCCGCCCCGTTGAAGTTAGTGACGGGGACGACGGAACGACGCAAACAGTTCCCGGTAGCCCCTCCCGGGGCCGTCTCTTACGAGCATTTGTCGAGCCACTGCACCTCGTGCCACCTGTGCGTGAGCAAGTGCCCCTCCCGCGTGTTGAAACCGGCGTTCATGGAGTACGGGCTGGGAGGCATGATGCAGCCCACCGTCTATTACGAGAAGGGGTTTTGCAATTATAATTGCACCGTCTGCGGCGACGTCTGCCCGAACGGGGCGATCCATTCCCTGACGACGGAGCAGAAGCAGATGACCCAGATCGGGCACGTCGTGTTCGTCGAGGAGTTGTGCGTCGTCATCACCGACGGCACGAGTTGCGGCGCCTGCTCGGAGCATTGCCCGACGCAAGCGGTCACGATGATCCCTCACCGGGACGGCCTGACCCGCCCCCACGTGGACACCTCGATCTGCGTGGGCTGTGGCGGTTGCGAGTACATCTGCCCGGTTCGCCCGTTGCGCGCCATTTACGTGGAGGGTCACCCCGTGCAAGCAGAACGCGCCGCCTTCACGGAGGAGGAGGAAAAAGAGGTCATCATCGACGATTTCGGGTTCTAACCCAATCGTGGTCGGAGGATGCAAAAAAGCCCTTAAGTTAACTACATTGACTCGTCGTTCGTAATAAGTTCCATGATTGCCCCCGGGTCGGAGAAGTCGGCGATCAGGTGATCCACGCGCGGGCGCAACTCCGCGGCGGGAAGGGTGGTGGCCAGCCCGATAACCGTCATGCCGGCCCGCTTGCCGGCGGTGACCCCGGCGATGGAGTCCTCGAAGACGACGCACTCGCCGGGGGCGGCGCCGAGGGTCGCGGCGGCGAGCAGGTAACATTCCGGGTCGGGCTTCCCGCGCGTCACCTTGTCGGCGGTGACGACCGCGTCGAAGACTTCTTGCAGGCCCAGCTTGTCGAGCGCCACGCGCATCTTGGCCTCTCGCGAGCTGGTCACGAGGGCCACCCGGTAGCGCCGTTCTTTCAAGTAACGGAGAAATTCCCCGGCGTCGGGGATAAAATAATAGTCCATCTGTAACTCGAGCCGGCGGATGCCGTCGGCGATCTCTTGTTTAACCCTCGCCGGGTAGTCGTGGAAGAAGCGGTCGAGGATCTCCGGGAGCGTGACCCCCCGCACGCTGGCGGACAGGTCGGCGACGGAGGGCGGGTAGACCCTCGCGAGTTCGTCGAAATAGCGCGCGTACTGTCCCTCCGTGTCGGCGATCACGCCGTCGAAATCGAATAATGCCGTGGTGATACGTGTCATCGTGTAATTTTTATTCCGGCGCGAAAGTACGAGAATAAACGGATTATTTACTACATTTGGGGCCTACATGATAACCACCTTATGACGCTTATCAATAAAACCTGTCTCGCCTACCTTTCCCCCGTGCTGAGGAGGATCGAGCAAAGCCGGCGAGACCCGGCACGTTTCCAGCTCGAATGTTTCCGCTCGCTCGTGAAGAACGGCCGGGAGACCTCCTTCGGGCGCGAGCACCGTTTCGACGCGATCAAGGGTATCACGGATTTCCAGCGACGCGTGCCCGTGCGGGATTACGACGCGTTCCAGCCTTACATCGACCGCCTGCGGGGCGGCGAGGATCGCGTGACGTGGAACCAGCGGGTGAGGTGGTTCGCCAAGTCGAGCGGCACGAGTTCCGACAAGAGCAAGTTTATCCCCGTCACGCCGGACAACCTGCGGGCGTGCCACATGGGCGGCTTCACGCGGATGATCGGGTCGTTCCTGCACCGCCACCCCGGCAGCAGGATCCTGTCGGGGAAGGCGCTGACGCTCGGCGGCAGCGTGCAGGTGGACGGCGGGGGCGACGGGCGGGCCTTTACCGGGGATCTCTCGGCGATCCTCCTCGCGAACTCGCCGCGCGTGGCGGAGTGGGTGCGCACGCCTCCCCGCGAGGTGGCCCTCGTCGTGAATTTCCAGGAGAAGATCGAGAAGATTTGCCGCCTGTGCAGTCGCCTCGACGTCACGAATTTTTCCGGCGTGCCGTCGTGGAATCTCGTGCTCATCAACAAGCTGCTGGAGTATAACAACGCGAGGTACCTCACCGACGTCTGGCCGAACATCGAGTTGTTCATGCACGGGGGGATCAACTTCGAGCCTTACCGGGCGCAGTACCGCGAGCTGATCCCCGCGCCGCGGATGAAGTACGTCGAGAATTACAACGCCTCGGAGGGCTACTTCGCCTTCCAGGACGAGGACGACGACCCGTCGATGTTGCTGACGCTCGACAACGGGGTCTTCTACGAGTTTATCCCGGTGGAGCGGCTTGACGAGGCGTCGCGAGAGGGCGCCCGCGAGCTGGACACCGTCGAGAGCGTCGTCACCGGGAAGCCCTACGCGCTGGTCATCTCGACCAACGGCGGACTGTGGCGCTACCTCGTGGGGGATTGCGTGGAATTTACCTCCACCTACCCCCACAAGATCAAGATCGTCGGGAGGACGCGTCTTTACATCAACGTGTTCGGCGAGGAGCTGATGATCGGCAACGCCGAGAACGCCCTCGCCGTCGCCTGCCGGGAGTGCGACGCCTCGGTCAGGGAATACACGGTTGCCCCCCTCTACATGACCCTCGACCACAAGGGGTCTCACCAGTGGCTCGTCGAGTTTAGCGAGCCGCCCGCCGACGTCGAGCTTTTCACCGACCGGCTGGACCGGGCGCTCTGCTCCGTCAACTCCGACTACGAGGCCAAGCGGGCCAACAACAGCACCATGTCCCGCCCCGTCGTCCGTCCCGTCCCGCCGGGCACCTTCCTCCGTTGGCTGGAAACGCGGGAGAGGGTCGGCGGCCAGAACAAGGTGCCCCGCCTCTCCAACGATCGCCACGTGGTGGAGGAGTTGCTCACCCTGATCGATTGACGCCCCGTGCGAAAAAGAGCCGCTGCCCGTTCACGTGAACGGGCGGCGTGTATAGCCCGGGATCAGAACAGTTCGTTGCCGCGGGCCGTGTAGGGGACGGGGAGGCCGAGGATCCGGCAGAGGGTGGGCAGCAGGTCGGCCATGTCGTGCCGCCCGCCGCCGCCCGCGGGGACGCCGGCGCCCCAGAGGTAGAGGGGGACGGTAGAGCGGCGGCTATAGCGGGCGTGGGTGTCCTCGAGTTCCTTGAGTTCCGCCGTCCACGTGGGTTGCAGGCAGAAGAGGAGGTCGCCGCTCCGCTTGTGGTAGAACGAGTTTTGCACCAGCCGGTTCGCGCCGGAGGAGGAGGTGGCGCTGGCCAGCGCGTGGGCGGTCATCACCTTGCTAATCCCCTCGAAGTCGATCATCATGTCGGCCGCCCGGTCTTGCACCTCCCGCGGGTTCAGGCCGCGCTCGGCGATCAGGTCGCGGTTCAGGTAGACCTGCGCCGCGTCGTGGTCGATGATCCAGTCGCCCGGCCCGTACAGCAGGCCGAGGTAAGATTTCATCAAGGCCACCGCCCGGGAGATGGCGAAATATTCGGAGTTCACCTTGAGGCGTTCCAGCTCGGGCGGCAGCAGTTCGCGCGCCTCGGAAAAGGTGAGGAACACCGTGTAGTTCCCCTTGCCCACGCGCGTGTCGAGGGTGGCGAAAAGGGTGGCGAGATCCTGATCGAGGCGGAGCACCACGTCCTTGTTCTCCGGGGAGTCGACGGCGAAGTCGCGGTACGTGTAGTCGAGGCACGAGAAGTTCAGCGCCAGCAGGTCCGGGACGTTGTCCTTGCCCAGTTGCTCGCCGTCGACGAGTGCCCCGGCGAGCGCGCCGACCAGCGTGTTGGCGTGGGGGGTGGCCTTCAGCACGCGGTAGGTGTTGTATTGCCTTCTCGCGCGGGCGATGTCGTAATAGAAGGAAGAGGGGGCGGCGCGGCGCGTGAAGCGGGCGATGCCGTTTTTCTCCCGCGACAGGGGCGCCCAGCCCTTGTTGACGAAGAGGTCGCTGTCGATGGTGTAGTTAAAGCGGGAGAGCCACGCGGGCAGTTGCCCGGCGTAAAAGGTGGAGGAGACCCACTCGCCCGTCTCCTCGCTGTACCAGATCGCGAGGTCGGCGCTGTTCCCGCCGCTCAGCACGGCCTCCTCGCCGTTCATGGCGATGCTGAAGACTTTCGAGGTGGCGTCGCTCATCTTCAGCGCGCTGCCGAGGGAGATCGCCTGTAGAAAGCGGGGGGAGAGGCTCTTGATGTCGCCCGCGCCCCGGCTCCCGACCTCGAGGTATTCCGGCGAGGCCACCGCGGGTTGCCGCCCTTTCCGCAGGCGGTCGTGCCACGCGTGGGAGATGATGCCGTGGTCGGCGGGGAGCATCCCCGTGTAGATGCTGGCGTGGTCGACCCCCGTCTGGGAGTAAAAATAGTTGTAGTCCATCGTCCACGCCTGCCCGCCCGTCGCCCGCCGGAAGCCACCTGCGGAGAGTTCTGCCCCGTACCACTCGAGCCACTCCGGGTGGAAGTGGCTGATCACGATCCCCACCACCAGCCGGGGGCGCTCGTCGGCCGCGACCGGGAGCAGGAAGGAGGACAAACACGCGCATAAAATAATTTTCTTCACGATCTCATTCATTTTACCTGTTAAAAGCCCCTTCTCTCGTAATTCGTAATTCGTAATTCGTAATTACCCGAAAGCGGCTCCCCGCGAAAATAGTCAGAATCCTGCAAATTGCAACCGGGCGGGCGCCTTTCCTCGCGTTTTGGCGGGAAACGCCCGCGGGCGAGGGCGGGTGGGGCGCCGAAATTCGTGTAAAATCCGGTACGCTTGTTTTAAATCTTAATTTGTTTTGTATCTTTACGCCGCGAAAAATTTAAGAAACTTTCATCATGGATGACGCGAAATGTGAGTTAATAGAACGGTTGAGAAACTACGTGTACCGTTACGGCCTCGACCTGTCGGAAAGCAAGCTGAAGACCGTGGGGAGTACCCTCGCCGAGGTGAACCGGCACTTCCCCGGCGAGGAGGAGATCGTGGCCGCCATCCTCGAGCGGGAGCGCGTCTGCTTCGAGGAGATCTTCGACGAGTACAACTTCGACGGCTGGAACGCGATCGACATCATGTTGCTGGTGGGGAACGAGATCAACAAGCGCTTCTTTTACCTCTCGCCGTCGGTGACCTTCAGGCTCGCGCAGCCGTACCCGGATCTCTACCGGCGGCACCTCTCGGCGCGCTCCGGGTTTATCTTCGAGAAGATCAAGATCAACATCGAGAAGGGGATGAAGCAGGGAATGTACAAGAACGACGTCTCCAGCGAGATGGTCGCCCGGATGTACATCGCCAAGCTGAACGACATCCACAACAACGACATCTACCCCCCCGAGGGCTTCGACTTCGCCACCATCTTCAACAACATGATCGACGACGTGATCAAGACCATCACCAACGAGGAGGGGTGGAATTATTATAAACAACGCAAGCAATTTTATTCCGTGCTGAATTTTAACCGATAACTCATTTTAATTTCAACGCCATGAACATGAACAAGTACCAGATAGACGACATCGACCGGAAAATTTTAACCCATCTCGTCAACAACGCGCGGATCCCTTTCCTCGAGATCGCGCGCGAGTGCGGCATCTCGGGGGCGGCCATCCACCAGCGGGTGAAGAAGATGGAAGAGTCGGGCATCATCGAGGGCTCGCGGTTTATCGTGAAACCGGAGGCGCTGGGCCTGGGCGTCTGCGCCTTCGTGGGGGTGACGCTCGATCACGCCCACGCTTACAAGACGGTGGTCAAGGAGATCGAGAAGGTGCCCGAGGTGCTGGAGTGCCATTTTATCACGGGCGCGTACACGTTCCTGATCAAGCTCCGCTGCACCGACCACGATCACTTGATGGATATCCTCATCAATACCTTCCAGAATATCCCGGGCATCGCCAAGACGGAGACCTTTATCTCGCTGGATCAACTGATCGACAAGCAGATTAGCATGTACGGGAAGTAGGCAGGGAGGCCCGCGCCAGTGAGGTTAAGGGCCGAAGGCCACGAGCGATCGGAAGATCTACAGAAGCGCGTGGCGCTTACGATCTGCAAAAAGCGCGTGGCGCTTTCGTGTTTGTAGCCGTGTGCGATAGCCCAATGCCGTCAACTTAAGCAAAAATAGTTTCCGCTCGGCGGAGGCTCCAGCCTCTCCGCCGGGTTAAAAGCAAGGCTCCGGCCTTGCAAAATTATCGCGTTGCAAGGTTGGAGCCTTGCTTCTACTGCGACGTAGGCTGGAGCCCAATGTCATCAAGTTAAGAGATAAGGCGCTCTGAAAGAGCACTAAGCAATAGCGTAGGGCAACGCCCTACGAATGGTCACCCGATGAATGACAAGCAGGCTGAAAGCCTGCAAGCCAATGCAATACCATATGGTACTACACTATTGCTTACGCCCCTTCAGGGCTTGGTGAATAGTATGATCTGGTTCGTGGGGGCGTTGCCCCACGCTATTGCTTGGCGGGCCTTCAGCCCTTAACTTGATGACATTGGGCTGGAGCCTACGTCGCAGTAGAAGCAAGGCTCCAGCCTTGCAACTCAACAAATTTGGCAAGGCAGGAGCCTTGCTTTTAACCCGACGTAGGCTGGAGCCTCCGCCGAGCGGAAATTGTCTCTGCTTAAATTGACGGCA